>JAJFUE010000094.1 GCA_021372575.1 bacterium
CGGCGGCCGATTTGGCCGCCGCTTTCACGATTCACGATTCACGATTCACTTCGTCTCCGCCGCCGGGGTGGCCTTGGCCTCGGGGCCGGCGAGCGGCTCGGGAATGCGAAGGCGCGCGGGCAGCTGGCGCACCGACGGCGCGATGAACTTGGGCAGGTCCTTCTGGATGACCGTCGCCAGTTCCGCCGTCGATGCCAGCGGGATCTTGATGCCCTTGGCCTGGTCCTTTTGCGCGAGCAGCGACTGCGCGTTCCATTCGGCGCTCAGCAGCGGCGGCAGCGCCGGATACGAGGCATCGACCGAGAACTTGACTCCCGTCACGTTGAGCGGTTGCGGGAAATTGGCCTTGTTGCCGGTTTCCATCGACTGCACGAACACCTGGCCTTCGGCCTCGCTCATGCCGAGGTCGATCTGCATGCGCAGCGTGAACGGGCTGTTGGCGTTGAATTGAATCTGCATCGGCGTCGAAAGCATGTTGCGCAGGGCGTCGTTGATCTGCGGCTGGACGGTCATCGCGTTGCCGTTGACGCTCCACACGGCGTCGAGCCGCCACGGCACATACGCGAGCGACTTCCGCAACTGGCTGTAGCCGTCCTCGCGTCCCTTCTGTTCGGCCGCGAAGCGCAGGTTCAACGCGGCGACTTCGGCCGGCAGCCACGGGTTGGGGCTGGCGCCGCCCTTGAGCTTGAGGCCCTTGAGCTCAGCGAGCCGCTGGCCGACCGCCTCGCGGATTTCGGGGATCATCTGCTCGGGGGTGTAGAAGACGGTTTCGAGCGTGGCGATGGCGGCGTCGGTCTTGCCAGCGGCGGCGTTCTGCTGCGCCTCGACGAGGCGCCGGGCCGCCTTGGCCTGCACCTGAAGCTGCGTCGAGCCGCCGCTGGCGGCGGCGACCTCGTCGAGCAGCCGCGCGGCCTCGGCGTAATTCTTCTGGCCGATGTCGGCGCGGGCATAAAGCGTGTCGGCCAACGGCAGCTTGCCCGGCTCCATCCAGATGTGCAGCTTGTCAAGCGCGGTCTGGTACTGCCCCTGCGCGATGTTACGGCCGATCAGGTCGGCCATCAGGTCATTCATCGGCATTTCGATCATGCGTTTCAGTTCCGGATCGTTGCCGACCCATTCCGGGTGCTGCACGAACGCCTTCGAAAGCAGGTCCTGCAGGTCGTAATAGCGGCTGGCGCGCTCGGCGTCGGTCGTCTCGCCGAACCGCTCGGCCAGTTCGGAGTAAATCTTCGGCAGCATCGGGATGACGGTGCTGTCGGACTTCAGGTTGTCCGGCCACAGCGCCTCGGCGAAATATTCGGCGGCGAGCATCAGGTTGGGCCGGTTGCCCTGGTTGAGCTTCTGGTCGATCAGCGTGTGCGCGGCATCATAGCTCGGATCGGTGCGCAGCGCCTCGATCAGCTTTTCATTGCCCAAGTCGTTCTGCACGCGGTCGTAGGCATCCTTGGCCTCGCGAAGCAGGTCCTGGGCTCGGTGGCGCCGCTCTTCGGGCGTGCCGCCGCTGCGTTCGATCGTCACGATCTTGCGGTCGAGCTGGCTCATTTCGTCGCGCAGTTTCTGGTCGGTGGCGTTCAGCGCGCGGGCCTGCTCGAGCTGCGCGCGCGCCACGGACGCCTGATTGCGGCGCAGTGATTCGTTCGCCTTGTCCAGCAGCAGCCGCACGTTCTCGTTCGGCTTCTGGACGACGATCTCGCGGATGCGGCTGCGCGGCACCGGCACGAGCGTTCCGCGCACGTTGATGTTGATGTAGTATTCGTTCTGACTCTGGATGACCCCTTCGAGAGTCCGGTCGTTGTCGGTTACGATGCGGTCGGCCCAAGCCGCCGGCGTCAGAACGACGGCGGCAATCAACGGCATGGCCACGCGCGCAAGTCGGGCCGGGATGAATGCGGCGAAACGATTTTTCATGGCTCGCAAAAATCCTTTTGGGGGGGCATCGAAATCGGTTTCGTCAAGGCGCGACAAAACCCCGGCGGAACACGGAAGTCCACCAACGCCATGCTGCCATAGCCGACGAACACACGCAATAGGAAGCTAATGAGCCATGAGAGATGAGCCATGAGAGATGGGTTATGAGATGAAAAGATGAAAATATCTCATCTCTCAGCGCTCATAGCTTATTTCCGGCCTTCGTCCACCAGGACCGTGAGCGGGATCGTCGCGGGGCGGCCGGCGACGCGCTGCGTCGCGGTGGTCGGTTCGGTTTTGCCGCGCATCAGGTCCTCGCCTTGAATGATCGCGAACTGGTTCGGCTCGGCGTTTTCGGTTTCACCGGCCTTGATCCCCAACTGGCCAAGCCGCTCGATGAACCCGGCCATGTTGGCCTGCGGGATCGACGCGTCGATGCGCCAGATCGCGGGAACCGCGCGGATCTGCTGGACACCCTTGACCAGGCCGCCGCACGCCGAGATCACCTGCTGGATTTGAATGTGCGTCAGTTCGTGATGCAGCGTCGGGCGCGGCGTCGCCGACACGCCGCGAAGCGACGACTTCTGCGGCGGCTCAACCTGCACCGTGGACGGCACCCCGCCGGCGAACGTTTTCGTTCCGGCGCCGCGTTGTCCCCCGACGCCCTGACCGAAGGCGCGGACCGCTCCCGAGGCCGGCTGCATCGCGCTCGCGTGAGGAGCCTGCATGGCTCCCTCGACCGCATCGCTTGCCGGCGGCAGGACGATCCGCATGATGATCTTGTCCTCGGCCGAAGCCGTCACGATCGATCCGGCCGTGGCCGGTTGTTTCATCGCCGCCGCGCGATCGATGACCTGCGCGTTTTTCCCCTTGACCGCCGGCTGCGGCAACGATGCGATCGAGCGGCCCTGAAGCGGATGCATCCTGGGCTTTGCGACGCCCTGGCCCGGCGTGGCGATCAGATCCTCTTGGGATTCCACAGCCGCCGCGGCCGCCTCGGATTTCATGCCGGCGGGAAGGGCCGCCGCCATGACTTTTGAATCGGTTGTCTTCACCGACGACTCGATCGCCTTGGCCAGTTCCTTTTCAATCGGAGCGGCCTGTGTTTCCGCGGCCTTGGAGGTCGGCGCCGGCGTCGGCGAGGGCGTCCGGACCGCGGCGATCAATTTTTCGGCCTCTTTTGGGGCGGGCTTGGGCGATGCGGGACGCGCCTTATCAGCGCCTGTCGCCTGCGCCAGTTCGCGCCCGGATTCGGTTGCCTTCTTATCCCTGCGCGCCAGCTCGGGCTTGACGGTCGCCTTCGGGGGCGTGTAACTGGCCAGGCCTGCGTTGCCGTTGGTCTTGGGATTCGGCAACGGCGCGACATCATAGGCCACCTGGATCGTCTGGCCGCCCATCCGGTCGTGAACGATCAGCCACATGAGCTGCGTGAAGCAAACGAGGATCACCGCCACGGCGAGGCCCCAGCGCAGCGTCGGCGTGAACCACGCGGGGATCGTGATCACTTGGGCGCGCGGGCGTTCGGGCTCCGGTTGCGGCGCCGGCAGTTCGGCGTTCATCCGGGCGAACACGGCTCCGGCCAGTCCCTTCGGGGCGCGGTTCGGCCCATGGCCGGCAAGCATCGAGGTGAGGGCGCGCTCGCGGCTCAAACAATCGGCCAGCGCCGGATCCGACGCGGCCAGCGCCTCGAGGCGCGCCTGTCCGTCGGCGTCCAGCTCGCCGGCCCACAGCGCCTCGAGCAGCGCGTCAAATTCAAGCGGGGTTTTTTCGTCAAAGTTGTTCATGTTGTCCCCCCCCGTCCCCTCAACCCGCCTCGTTCGTGCTCGTGCTCGTGCTCGTGCTCGTAATCGTAATCGAAACTTGCACGTCCGCTCATCTCACTCGATCCACGATCCACGACTCACAGATACGGTTCCATCAACTTCCGCAGTTCGGTCCGCGCGCGGTTGATCCGCGACTTGACCGTCCCCATCGAAATGTCGAGCGCCTCGGCGATCTCCTCGTATGAAAGTTGGTCGGCGAACCGCATCAAAAGTATCTGGCGATGATCCTCGCCGACCTGGTTCAGTGCCTTGTTCAGCGCCTCCATCGTCTGGCTGGCGGCGGCCTGCTGCCGGGGCGAAGGCCCGCTGTCGGGCGGCTCCCACTCGCGGTCGTTCTGGTCTTCGTCCTTTGCCAGCTCCGAGAGCGAGAACGTGATTGACCGCCCGCGCCGCCTCAGGTAGTCCATCCGGTTCAGCGTCTGGTTGTCGGCGATCCTCGCCAGCCACGTCCAGAACTTGGCCTCCCCGCGATACTGCCCGATCTTGCGGAAGCACAGGACGAACACCTCCTGCGCCACGTCCCAAGCCTCGTCGGCGTCGCCGATCCGGTAAAGGATCCGCCGCCATACCCGGTCCTGGAAATGGGCGATCAGCCGCTCCATCGAGTCGCGGTCGCCGCGTTGGGCAGCCTCGATCCAATTGATCACCTGGTCGTCCGTAACGGCTGCGGCATCACGCCCGGACATTCTTGCCGCCTGCGCCGCCTGTATAGGTTGACACGGGGGAGATGGTTTTTGTTCCAAATTGTCCGACACTGAAATGGTCCCGAATCCGCTTACGATGACCCGGCCGTCTTTTCGCGCGGTGCATACCGGAAACTGGCCAGCAGCCACAGGCCGATCCCGATGCAAATGGCCGAATCGGCCACGTTGAAGATCGGCCAATGAGCTTTATCGAACCAGTGAGCGTCAATAAAATCAACAACATAACCGAGCCGGACACGATCAATCAGGTTGCCGACCGCGCCGCCCAGGATCAGCCCCAACCCGATCCTCAGGCCCTGTTCCGCAGGCCCGAACCGCCACGCCATGACCGCGATCACCACGCTGATCAGAACCGAGAACCCGGCGAGCATGCCCGTGTGCCCGCTGGCGATCGACCATGCCGCCCCGGTATTGACCACGTGCCGCAGGTCCAGCAGCCCCGGCACGAGCGGCACCGGCACGCTCTCCTCCAGATACAGCACGACGATCATCTTGCTGAGCTGGTCCAAAACGCACGTCACCAGGGCCAGAATGACAAAAGTGACGCGGCTGACAGGCCGCGTCGGGTTGGTCAAGGTATAGATAGGGTGCAGAAGTTTCATAGGAATGATGAATGATGAGTGATGAATGATGAATGAAATGATGGAAATCGAAGCGAGTGCTGCGGTCACCCGTTCATCGAATCACATTCATCATTCATCATTCCTCATTCATCATTTATTTCAAAGTCCTTTGCGCGCGCGGACCTTCTCATAGCGCTGGCGGCAGTCCATGCACAGGTGCGCGTGCGGGCGCGCGATCAGGCGCTGAATGCCGATCTTGTTGCCGCACGCCAGGCACAGGCCGTAGTGGTTGATGTTGTGATCGATCCGCTCGAGCGCCTCATCGACCAGCTCCAGCCGCTCCTGTTCGATCGTGCGCAGGCCAAGGCTCGCCTCGGCCGTCTGCAGGTCGGTGGCGTGCTCGGCCAGGTGCATCGAGTAGCCGGGCCGTTCCGTCGTCTCGTCCAGTGCGACACGGCTGATGCCCTGAAGCCCCTCGAGTTCGTGAAGGAGCCGTGCGCGCTCGTCACGGAGCGCCTCGCGCAGCTTGTCGATCTCCTTGCGCGTGTAGGGGGTCTTTTTCGGGAACTGCTTGGGCGCGTCGGCCAGCAGGATGCCGTTATACATCCCGGTCGGCCGGTCGATCTCGACGATGTATTTATGCGCATGTGCGCGCTGGGCGGCCGCAAGCTGCGCGGCCTGTTTGGCTTCGACCTTGACGGCCGGCTTGACCGTCTCGGCGGGCCGAGTCTTCTTGCCGGTGGGGGCAACAACCTTGGCCATCGGTTTCGCGGCCTTTTTCGGCGCGGCCTTCTTCGCGACGGCAGTCTTGGGGGCGGCCTTTTTCGGCGCGGCCTTCTTCACCACGATTTTCTTGGCCGGCTTCTTGGGCTCGGGCTTCCTTGCGACGACTTTTTTGGCCGCAGCCTTTTTGGGCGCAGCTTTTTTGGGGGCGGCGGCTTTTTTTGGCGCGGCCTTGGGAGCTTTTTTCGGCGCGGCGGCTTTTTTCGGCGCGGGTTTTTTTCCGGCTGGAGCCTTCACACCCTTCTTTGGTGCTTTTTTGGTGGCCATGCTTGTTCAGCTTATCCTTCCCACAACGTCGGCACATCGCGGGCATAATCCCGGATGTTTCGGATGCTGACCCACTTGCGGGTCAATCATCCAACAGCGTTCGCACTTGCTGCCGGCGGCTTTTGCCACCGCGATCCCACCGGCGGCGCCTGTGGCGGACGCCGGCGATTGAATTTGAACGTCTGAGACAATAAACAGATTTTTCAAAAGCGCAAGGTTTTTAGTTAAGAAGTCAAATTGATCAGCATCAACAGCCGTGATTGTGACCGTCGCGTCGAGGCTGTGGCCGATCTCCTTGGCCCGCCGTTTCTCCTCCAGCGCGCCGCTCACCCGGCCGCGCAACTCAAGAACTTTCTCCCACTTGGCGTTCAGTTCAGCGTCGCGCCACTGGGGCTTAAGTTCCGGCATATCAGCCAGATGCACGCTCTTCTCGGGCCCCATCTGGCCGAACTGCCACACCTCGTCGGCCGTGAAGACCAGGATCGGCGCCACCAGCCGCACGAGCGCGTCAAGCAGGTGATGGCAGACCGTCTGGGCCGCCCGCCGCGTCGGGTCGTCCGGCGCCGAGCAGTAAAGCCGGTCCTTGACCACGTCCAGGTAAAGCGCGCTCAGGCTCACGCCGCAGAAGTTATGGATGTAATGATACACCCGGTGGAACTCATACTTGTCATACGATTGCCGCACGCGCTCCACCAGCTCGTCGAGTTGCCCCAAAATCCAGCGGTCGAACTCCTCGAGCTTCTCGTACGGCACCGCCTTGGCCGGCTCGAAGTCGAACAGGTTGCTCAGCAGGAACTTGAAGGTGTTGCGGATGCGGCGATACGCCTCGCTGATTTGCTTGAGCTTGTCGCGTGCGATGCGCACGTCGCTGCGGTAGTCTTCGGAGACCACCCACAACCTTAATCCGTCGGCGCCGATCTGCTGGACGATCTCCTGCGGCGAGATGACGTTGCCCTTGCTCTTGCTCATCGGCTCGCCCTTTTCGTCAAGGACGAAGCCGTGTGTCAGCACGCGCTTGAACGGGGACTTGTCGCGCGCGCCCATCCCGACCAGCAGCGACGCCTGGAACCAGCCGCGGTGTTGGTCCGCGCCCTCCAGATACATGTCGGCCGGGCTGGACAGCCCCTCGCGCTGCTCAAGGACGGCGATGTGCGTCGATCCGGAATCGAACCACACGTCCAGGACCTCGAATTCCTTCTCGAACTGGTCGGGGCGGCCTTCGCCCGTTGGCTCATACACGAAATCGTCGGGCCAGAACGTCTCGAGCGGCTCGCTGAACCAGGCGTCGGTCCCTTTTTCGCGCACCACGGCGATGAACTTGTCCATGATGCGCAGGTCGAGGATCGATTTGCCTTCCGTCTTCGAGTGGATCGACGGGATCGGGACGCCCCACGCCCGCTGCCGCGACAGGCACCAGTCCGGGCGCGCCTCCACCATGTTGTAGATGCGGTCGTGGCCCCACTCCGGGATCCATTCGATGTCGTGGTCGATGGCTTTCATCGCGCGCTCGCGCACGCCGCCCTGGTCCAGCTCCATGAACCACTGTTCGGTCGCGCGGAAGATGATCGGCTTGTGCGAGCGCCACGAGAACGGGTATTGGTGCGTGATCTTGCCGTGGCCGAGCAGCAGGCCCTCGAGCTTGAGCTTTTCGACGATCTTGGGGTTGGCGTCGAAGACCTTCATCCCCTGCATTTCGAGGTAGTCGGCCGTGAAGCGCCCGGCCTCATCGACCGGCACGAACACCGGCAGGCCATACTGGCGGCCGATGTGGAAGTCGTCGGCGCCGTGGCCCGGGGCCGTGTGGACGCACCCCGTCCCGGCCTCGAGCGTCACGTGCATGCCCATCATCACCAGGCTCGACTTGCCCGGGAAGATCGGGTGGCGGCAGACCTTGCCCTCCAAGGCGCGCGGGTTGACCTTGCCCACGATTTTGGCGTCCGTCAGCGAGCACGCCTTGACAAAGGACTCATACAGCTCTTTGGCGACAATCAAGTGCTCGTCGTCGATCTTGACAACCACGTATTCGAACTCGGGGTGCAGGCAGACGCCGAGGTTGGCCGGCAGCGTCCACGGCGTGGTCGTCCAGATGACGATCGAGACGCCGTCGAGCCCCTCGAGGCCCGGCACGGACCCGGAATCCACGAGCGGGAATTTCACATAAATCGAGTCCGACGTGTGTTCCTGGTATTCGATTTCGGCCTCGGCGAGCGCCGTCTGGAAGTCGGTGTCCCAGAACACGGGCCGGAAGCCCTTGCGCACGAGTCCGCGCGCGACGATCTCGCGCAGCGCGCTCAGAATGCCGGTCTCGACCTGCGGCTGAATGGTCAAATACGGGTGATCCCAGTCGGCCTCGATCCCCAGCCGTTTGAACTGTTCGCGCTGGATGTCGATCCATTTCTTCGCGTAGTCATGGCACTCGCGGCGGAACTTGACGGGGTCCAGTTCGCGCGCCTTGTGCCCGAGTTTCTGCATGACCTTCTGCTCGATCGGCAGGCCGTGGCAGTCCCACCCCGGCACGAAATACACCCGGTGCCCGATCATCGTCTGGTAGCGGACCAGCAGGTCCTTGAGAATCTTGTTCAGGGCGTGGCCCATGTGGATGTCGCCGTTGGCGTACGGCGGCCCGTCATGCAGGATGTATTCCTTTGCGTCCTTGCGATTCGCGAGAATCTGGCCGTAGAGGTCTTCTGCCAGCCACTTGGCGAGCATTTCCGGCTCGCGCTGCGGCAGTTTGGCCTGCATCGGGAAGTCCGTGCGCGGCAGGTTGAGCGTGTCCTTGTAATCGATCTTTTCCTGGTCCATCTGCCTGTTATCCGTCCGAATTACAACCCCATCGATAGATGAAGGTCGCTATTCTAGCAGGAACTTACGAAAACACAAAAAAATAGTAAGAGAGACAACCCTCGCCCGAAACCTTGCAGATTGATACCGTCTGTATCAAATTGCATAGATCTGCGAAGAAAAAACAAATGTCAGCAGGTCGCTTCGGCTCGAAGCGACATCTCTGGTCCAACCAAAAGTTTTGCCCGAATGATTACGGTGTGGGAGAGGCCCGAAGGGCCGGCAGGTTGTAGCCGGGGTGCGAGCGCAGCGAGCCCCCGGTGAATGGCCCCCATACACCCGAGCCCCGAAGGCGGCGTCAGAGATTTCCTTCTGCCTCCCTCAGTTGGTTCACCTCAGCATCAGCGCGAACACACCCCAGCCGAGGTATTCGCGGGTATATGCGGCGTAGCGTTCGGGCGCCGGGGTCAGTTCGGCCCGGACTTCTTTCGCGAAGTCGTCGTCGGGATTCGCATCGAGCCAGCGGCGCATCGTCAGCCACTTGGCGGCCTCATATCGGTCCCAGCTGTCCTGGTTCGCCAGAACCATTTCCACGACGTCGTAGCCGAGCTTGCCGAAGGACGCGAGAAGTTCCGGAAGCAACAGAAAATCCGATATGGAGCCGGCGTGGCATTGCCTGGCGACCTCTTCCGTCGGCGGCAATTTCAGCCAGTACGGCTCGCCGATGAGGATGATCCCTCCCGCGCGGAGACTCCGGGCCAGCAACTCGATCGTGCCGGCAACACCGCCGCCGATCCAGGTGGCGCCGACACACGCCGCCACGCCGACCTTTTCGTCGACAACGTAACCGGCGGCATCTCCATGGATGAACTCGACGCGATCGGTGACGCCAAGTTCGATGCCGCGGAGTTTCGCCTGCTGCGTGAACAGCGGGCTCATGTCGATACCAGTGCCGCGGATCCCGTAATCGCGCGCCCACGTGCACAACATCTCGCCCGAACCGCTGCCGAGGTCGAGCACGCGGGTCCCGGCCTCCAAACGCAACGCCGCGCCAAGGGCGGCAAGCTTTTCCGGCGTGAACGGGTTATGGATGCGATGAGCGCTTTCCATAACGTTGAAAATGCGCGGAATGTCCACTGCAGAAACTCCTGTATCAATTATCCCGGTGACAGCTATCAGATTCAATCCGTTTCCGCAATGAATGAAACTCGCGCCCTCCCGATAATCGGCTGCATGGCGGTCAGCGGAACGCAGGCGGGCGGGCGCTTAAAAGAGACTCATTCCGAATTCACAGCGGCCGAAACAATCAATTTGTTCAATTGTTTGCCCGCCGAAAGCTCGCCCCGGTGCGTGACGTGATAGGGAACCCCCTCGACGACGCGTGCCAGTCTTGCCATTTAGTCGATGTCCCCGAAACCTCATGAAATCGGTTTTCAAAGAGCAGTTTCTAAAAAGAATGAGGCGAACGTCCCCGATTTCCCGATTGAATTTTCTAAGAACGGCGAATTATATCATGCGAACGTAGCCGAATTTCAACTGCGTCCCCAAAACCGCCGAAACCTGTTCCCCGCCTCCCCCGAAACCCGTCCTCATATTCCATACTCACCAAGGCCATCGTAAAACTTGTTGTTGTAACTCTTCAGAAACGATGCGCTCGGGATACTGAGGGTCCGGCGGAAATTCATATATAAAACAGTCTATAATAAACTCCGGATATTGTTCACTTAATGGGGATGGCCAGCCGAAAATACCGCAAAATTCTTTAAGAATATGCATCCCGGGTGGAACACCGTCTTGCAAATGAGTATAGTCCTCGGATTTCTCGAACGAAAACATTTCACCATCCCATGAATAAAATAGGTTACCTTTACCATTAATCGTGCACCCAATAGTTCTTTCTCGTTGGACATGTTCTCTTAATGCGACATTGAGATTAAAATGATATCTCGTGTTTTTTGGTATGGTTGCATCATAACGTCTTGCGAATTGATAGTCATTCCAAAATGCATCCATTGTATCAACTTTCAATCGAGGCCCCGCCGTTCTTGTCAAATCGGCAGCCGCTCCAAACAGAAAATTTGAATACAATGAATATTTTTTATTCCTTCCCCGACAGAATAAATATCTACGAGTAGGATTCATGACCAGAGGCTTCAACGAAACCATAGCTGTTTTCAAATCATCGAATTTTTTTTCCTGATACTCAAAGGGCCTGCCTTGACCCTTTCGTATGGCGGCCTGAATGTTAATCACATCAATGGGATTAACTTCGCCAACAAAGGCTATAGAATTAAAAATTGATATTCCTTCCATTACTACTCTCCAAAAAGAAATAAAGCTGCTGCTACATCAGGAATCCCTGCTCCGTTCACGTCAGCATTCATAATGCCGGTGAACGCTTCTGATTCATATGCCACACTGTTTCGATACGATATATTTACATTAACAATTTCTCCAGAAGGCGATCTACCAAGAATTTTGGGAATTTCGGGGACGTTCGACCATATTTTTTTATCAAAACAGCTCAAGCTCATTTTGATCCTCCTCGGCGGGCTTGGGTTTGCGACCCCGGCAGCGCGCGCCGACCATCCGGCCGAGCCGCTCTTGTCCTACTGCCTTCGCCAGCGAGTCGGGCCGCCCCGGCCAATAGGTGAACGTGATTGCTCATCAGCCACCAACCCCAACTCCAAAGCTCCGCGTCGTTGGCCCACACCGCCAGGTCGGCGACGTAAAGCTGGCGGTCGCGGTCGTTGAAGAACACCGTCCGCCGCTGATTGCCGCGATGCGTCACGTGATACGGGACCCCGGGCAAGACAATGCGCGCCATGCGTGCCATGACTCAGCCTTGATCATGATTCCCGAATTCTCAAGAAAAAACAATTGGTCGAGCGTCCGTATGCCGAGTGAAGGTGTTCGCGGTCTTGAAGGATGAAAGGAGCCTTCCACGCTAATTGCCTGTTCAGCGTGTAGCGCCCCATGGGGCGTGTCCGGGCGACCGGAGCGCTCAAGTTCATGGGGTCAAGCCGTCGGCCCGCGAGGGCGCGGCGGCGGCGAAACGACGGGCCGCAACAACAGTGAACCCAGGAGAGCCTCGAGAGACTTCAATCCGCAGGTCGAGTCCTTGGACGTTGGGCGAAGGCTGAAACTCCCACGGCCATGCAACGGGCCTCGATGCCGGGGAGCTGCGGCGGGGTCGGCGGGGCGGCACGCCGTGAAAGAACGCGAACGCAACTCGGAAGACCTGTCCCGGCGGCGGGGGCGACCCGCGGGCCGGATCGCATAAGGCCAACACCGAAACCGATGCCGGGCCGGGGCAGGAGTCGGAGGGGTCCATAGTAGCCGCGAAGCGGGGCAACGCCCGTGGAGCCAAGGGACCCTGGTTGTTCCCAAGCCGGGAAGGAAGGAAAGCACAGGAGGCGATTGTCATGCGCGAGCATCGACTGCGAACGCCCGAAGACAAAGTGCGGAGACTTCAGCAACGGCTGAGCCTCAGCGCCAAGCTGGATAAACAGCGGCGCTTTCATCAACGGTTGAGAAAGTGGCTGATGCGACGACGCCAAAGACGCGGGATGGGATACTCGCAATATCCCGCGGCACGGCTTTACGAGGCCCTGGGCCTGTATCGCCTGGCAGACCCGGCGGCCCGGCGTCGCGGCGCATGACTGAGGAAGAAGGGGAACTCCGAAAGCCGTGTGCGGGAGATCCGCACGCACGGTTTGATGAGGGGGCGCAGGAGACGGGATGCATGGACTGGCGGCCATTTGCCACGCCACCGGAAACGGCCGATACACCGGAAGCCGCCGACCTAAACACACCCGCGCCTGCGCTCTATTCTACCCGATAATTCGAACATTGATGATTTCCCCGATTCCAATTAAGTTATGTTATCTTTATCTCCTTTACTAAGCATGCGTCGATTTTTCCATAATCTTATATTTCCGTATATTCCAGAAAAAAAAAGAAGCGAATATCCAGTTCCCATCAAAAAATAAAATATTATAAACTCTGACAATGTTACATAAAAAAAATGACTACCTTGCTGAAGACGATAGGTTATACCCATTGTTTGGTTTGGATAAGAACGCGAAGGGTCCAATTCATAACGAAAGAAAAATAATATTGATGCAAACACTAATCCCATCCCCACGGTGCCCACCTTTAAATACATCGTTTCACTCAATAACCACCGTTTTGCCCTCTGAAGGAAAGCCTTCGCCTCACTGGTCATACTTCATCCTCTTTAGTCATTAAATATATACGCCAATGGGGTAGTTACCAATCTGGCGCGAATCAGACCTATCTGAATATCGGGGAATATCGGGGACGTGCACTTTATTTAATTTCATTTAAACAACTCCAATTGATTTTCTTCGTCTTCGCGCCGGGTCGGCTTGCGGCCGCGGCGGCGGGCTCCGACGCTGCGGCCGAGCCGGGCTTCGATCGACTCCGTAAAAGCTTCGTCGCCGCACGGGCGGCCCGTGTTGGTCGCCTGCCGCAGCCGCTCCATCGCCTCGTCCTCCCCCTCAAGCGCCATGGCCAGCCACGCCGCCCACCCGATCGGTCGCCCATCAAGCGGGTGGCGCTGCACGCCGCCGAACGGCCGCTCCGGCGCCAGCAGCGGCGCGCCGGCCTGCCCGCCGCCGGTCAAGTGCGCCGCGGCGCTCGACCATGGCCAATCCTCGGCACGCGCCACCAGCCCGGCCCGCACCGGGTTGAGCTCGATGTATCGGACCGCCGTCCAAAGGTGCGACTCGTCGAGCGGCGTCGAGTGAAAACGATTTGCCCACAGATGGCCTGTCCAGCCGCGCGGGGCATGCACGCGCCGCGCATGGCGCTGGTGCACCATCCCCACTGCGCGCGCCAGCGAGTCCGCGCGCCGCGGCACGACCAACAGGTGCACGTGATTGCTCATCAGGCAATAACCCCACACCGACAGCTCCGCGTCGTTGGCCCACACGGCCAGGTCGGCAAGATAAAGCTGCCGATCGCGGTCGCAAAAGAAAACGTCCCGCCGCTCATTGCCGCGGTGGGTCACATGATACGGCACTCCAGGCAAGACGATGCGCGCCATTCGAACCATGCACCAGATTTTCTGAACTCAACGGTTTTCTCAACAAATAAATGAAGTGCACGTCCCCGATTTTCGGGTGGCTCTTGCAAAAGTGTCGAATGGAAACGGTCGGATCGGATTGAGCCGCGCCTTCAGCGCTCCATGCTCGGTTGGGCATCCGTGTCCTGGGGCTTCGCTTTGCTGCGCCCCAAGCTGGGATGAATTCGCGCCTGTGGCGCTTTGGTTATCAGCCAATTCGATTTCGAACACCTCGCACGAGCCTGGAGATAGCGGGAAACCGTTGAAAACGGTTTCCGAGGGGAAAGGCTGCGCATACCCCGCGTTAAAAACGCGGGGTTACTTCGATCGGGTGATAGCCATGAATATCGGGGACGTTTGACCATATATATTTATCAAAACAGCTCACGCTGGTTTTGATCCTCCTCGACGTGTTTGGGTTTGCGGCCGCGGCGGCGGGCTCCGGCGGTGTGGCCGAGTTGGGCCTCGATCGATTCAATAAATGCCTGGTTGCCGCAGGGGCGGCCGGTGTTCGTCGCCTGTCGCAGGCGCTCCATCGCCTCGGTGTCGCCTGCGTGCGCGAACGCGAGCCAGTGCGGCCATCCAATCGGCCGGCCGCTGATCGGATCGGGTTGATCGCCGCCGAAAGGACGTTCGGGCGCCAGCAGCGGCTCTCCGGCCTGCCCGCCACCGGTCGCATGTGCGGCCGTGCGTGACGCTGATGCACCATGCCCACCGCTCGCGTCGGCGAATCCGCCCGCCGCTGATTGCCCCGGTGCGTCACGTGATACGCCACCCCGGGCAAGACGATACGCGCCATTCGAGCCATGCTGCAGACTCTCTCACGATTCCGAATTTCTCAACAAAATAATAAAAATAGACGTCCCCGTATTTGGGCCGTAAACAATCAATTCTTTCAATGCAGGGAGGACGCATGAATACGGAGAAGGCCATCAAGGCCATGGAGGACCGCAGCCTGATCATCGGGCTGCGGCTGCAGAAGCTCATCGAGAAGGAGTTGCGCGCGAACCGGCTGATCGAGTTGCGCGATCTTTACGTCTTGTCGCGCGTTCAGGTCCAGGTGATGTCGGCGGCGGCCATCAACCGCGGTCGCATGATCTCGAATTACATCCAGCTCCTGACGCTTCGCCGGGAACGAATTGAATGAATTGATTGTTTTCACCGTTGTGAAAGTATTGGGCTATATATTAATTAAAAAAAAGACCTATATATCTCTTTTTTTTTAATTATATATCGCAAACCTTTCAGCCCCGAAAACAATCAATCCTTTCAAATCAATGAGGAGATTCCGGCCATGAACAAAGAGGCCATCATTCAAGCCATCAACCGGTTCTATCCGTTCGGGGCGGAGGGATATCTGAATTTCTTTACCGAAAGCCGCGTGCGCTTCAATGCATGCAGGAGGCTCGCAGACGGGCTGGAAGGCCATGGATGCTGGATATCTCGCGATTCCTCGCCAAGGGCGGCAAATCGGCCAGGATCGCGGCTCTCGAGCCGTGCCTGCGCAACGGCTGGCTGATGCTGAACAGCTTCCTGCCGACGCGTTTTATTCCCAGCTCGGCGACTAACCGCACGTGCGGCACGACGACATGCTCGACGCCGTCGCCGTCGCCCATGCCGCGTCCGGCTACGGCCACGGCCTCAAGATCAAACCCGAGACCGTGAAGCGAGCCGACAAGGTGCTGTTCTAGAGCGTTTGCGAAGGTAATCGTGCTCGTGCTCGTGCTCGTAATCGTAATCGAATCGGCACCGACCTTCGAAACCGAGCCATCCCGATTACGCCGTTGCCGCATTGCCTTGAACGAATTGATTGTTTCCGGCCCCGAACAAAAAAAAGCCGCAACGGCATGCGGGAACCGCGACAGCGGTTCGACAACACGCACTGCGCCTGCTTTGTCGAACCGATAAATCGGTTCGGGACTGACGGCCTGCCGACCGTGGGTTGCCGAAACAGCATCGGCAACCCACGGCTTTGAACGTCGAACCGCTGTCGCGGTTCCAATTTCAAAAAAAATCTCTGTGTCTCTGATTCTCTGTGTTTCTGCCAGGGTGAAGCGAGGCTGTTGCGGTCTCCCGCTGTTCATTGTTGACGAAAGATTTTGGTGTCGCCTGTTCTCGGATTCATGATCTCCCATTCGACCCTGTATTTGCCGGTCTCCGGGATGAGATAGAGATTAATTTCCGAACCCCATCTTGGCGTGAATTCCTTCGGAGGATTAAGCACCACATCCATTTGGGTTCTCTTCCCGCCAGGGGGAAGTTGGCGCTCGGTTTCAGTTAAAGGGCACCAGGATAAAGTAATCTTCTGCATAGGTTTGTTTCGAAAAAGAGCCACGCCATGCGATGATCCAGGTGTAAGAATCCCAACCATGACAATGCCCTCTCTCGTCTCGGTGAGCTTGAACTCATCTACCCAAACAGTCTCCTTGCCTTCGTTAATACAACTGAATGAGTAGTCATAGCTCGCGGGGAGCAGACGTGCACAACCTGTCGCCAGCAGGGTGAGTATTGTAATGATCAGGATCTTACTCGTCTGGATTACTCGACACATTTTATTGCTCCTTTTTTGGCCCGAAAAAAATAGGGTGGGTCCGCGTTACCGAACCCACCCCCGGTTTTTTACGTCGATTCGTTTCGCTTAGAAATCAGCCATCACCAGCGGCTCGCGGGTCTTCCACGCCCCGCGCGTGAAGTCGGGGAAATCGACCGCCTTGCTGCGGTTGCTGAGCGATTGCGAGCTCAGCTCGACGATGCAGCTCATCGCGACGCCGTCATAGATGTCCTGATCGAACGTATGGCCGGTCTGCAGCGCGCGGATGAGGCGGAAGTCCTCGATGAAGTCCATGCCGCCGTGCGACATGCCGGTGCCGGCCCCGCCGTATTTCTTGTAAAGCTCGTGCTCGAACTCGGCTACGTATTTCGTGATGTCATCCCATTCATGGGCAAGGTAGCCCTGTTCGGTGCGCTTCATCGGCGTGCGCCCCTCGACGAAGATCTTGTCGGGGTAGCCCTGGAAGATGCCCTTCGTCCCCTGCACCATGTTGATGCGCGTATACGGGCGCGGCGTGTTGGTGTCGTGGACGACGTAGATCGTGTAGCCCTTCTTGGTCTTGATCATGCTCGTGTTGATGTCGCCGGCCTGGTAGTTCTGGTGGCGGCGCGGATCGGACTCGGGCAGGTGTTCCTTGGCCCACAGGTTCATGCCGCGCGCCGGCGTGCTCATCGAGACGAGGTAGTCGAAGTAGTCGCCGCGATTGATGTTCATGCAGTTCATGATCGGCCCAAGGCCGTGGGTCGGATAAAGATTGCCGGTCTTGGGATCGCGGCTGAACTTCCAGCGCCACTTGCCCTCTTCCTTGTACGGCGTGTTGTAGAGCTTGACGTCGCGCAGGTCGTGGTTGTAGCCGCACTCGCCGTGGATGATCTCGCCGAGCAGCCCCGAGCGCACCATGTTCAGCACCATCAGCTCGCTGCGGCCGTAGCAGCAGTTTTCCATCATCTGGCAGTGGCGGTTGGTCCGTTCGCTCGTCTCGACCAGCTTCCAGCAGTCCTCGACGGTCAGCGCGATCGGGACTTCGCTGGCGGCATGCTTGCCGTTTTCCATGGCCGCCAGGCAGATCGGGACGTGCAGGTCCCACGGGGTGGCCGTATAGATCAGGTCCACATCTTCTTCGGCGCAGATGCGCTGCCAATCCTGCGGGCCGTTATAGACTTTCGGCGCGGGGTGCCCGGCCTTGGTGATGATGCCGCTGGCGCGGGCGGTCAGTGCCGGGGCGATGTCGCACACGACCGTGACCTGGCAGTGGTCCTTCATCTTGACGAGGCTGCGCAGGTGGTTCGAGCCCATATTGCCAACGCCGATGAACGCGATCCGGACGAGCGGAATCGGTTTGGACGTGATGTCCTTGAAGCCTCCGGCGGCGGCCGGAAGTTCCGCCGATTTTCCCAGGATCTTATTGGCGCCGGCGCAACCGGCCAGCCCGAGCCCCGCGGCAGCCGCGGCCGCAGAAAGCATAAAATCGCGACGTGAAAACGAACCCATCGTATGTCCTCCTGTAAATTTGCGACCACCATTCTAAACGCATTTCACTAACACATTGTCAATTCTCTGTCAAGAGATTCACAGCTATTAAGAAAAATATTTCTTGACAACCAATATCATTATTGTGTAAGCTCACGCAGTTGTAATAAAAAATCTTCTTAACATGGAAGAAAGAAGCTTTTCTAGCATGAAGAACACTATTCAAATCGGCGTAGTTGTGTTATTTGCCATTATCAACATTTCGGCTCATGCTGAGCAAAATTATTGGAAAGAGGAGGAAACCAGTTTGCGATCGGCGAGTAAGCCGCATTCCAACCTTGTTAACAATGGTAACCTGATAATCAATCCAAGCGGCGATTCCACCGCAACATTATCATCCTGCACCGCCAATGGTAGCATCGAAGTATATGCAAAACAGACTACTGCAACCGGTTATTCGAATGGAAATGCGAGTTATACCTATCAAAAATCAGTAACATGGATTGGTCCGGATCCAGCACCGTGCAGATCTTTAAGTTTTACCGCGACAGGAGGCGGTAGTGAATCTGTTACCGTAACGTGTGCTGTAGGTGCAGGCTGTTCGTCATCAGTGTCGGCAGCTGGAAGTGGAAATTGTTCATCGCTCGGGAATGCAAGTGCAGGCCTCGCAATGCAGTCGATTTCAATTAGTGCCCAATATAGCGGTGCGACACAGCAAGTTGATATGTCAGGAGCATTTGGTGCGACTGTGAATGTAAATGAACCTGGGGCCAGTGTTACTGGTTCTTTTAATGGTTCATCCAGCTGGTCAACGTCTGGCACGGGATCTAAATCCGGATCTGCAAGTTACTCTGTGAAAGCGGATCGGAGTTATAATGCTAACACGAGTAGCAATTATACACGATCCCGTAGTGGTAATGTGACAATCACTTCCAGCGCAACGGCGGAGTCCGCTAGCGAAAACGGGAAAACTGCTCTGGGTGCAGCAAGTTCAATGGTGAATATTTCGATTTGAATTATGGTGGTAAAATTATTAAATGTATCCTGCGAAGGCGTCACCGCCTTAGCAGGATACATTTAAAATGCAAGAAAGGGTTAAATGTGCCCTGGTTAAGGTTCATAGTGTCATTGTTGATTGTGGCTTTCTGTTTCGAATCATTAGGTCTCGAATGTCGTTGCGAACCTCTCACGACGACAGAATCACTCGTTATTGTAAAAGATCAAGTTAATAGAAAGGTGGAAAGAATTAAAAAAGATATTCAATATAATTATGAAATGAGAGACAGGTCGAACCTTTTATTAAGAAAAGAAGCGGTAGACACGTTTCTCCTCCCGATTTATGTGATCATGGAGTTGCAGGGTGACAAGTCTATTGATTTGTTCAGGCATTTTCGATACAACTATAATAAGGAGTGTAATACCACAACTAAAATAAATCATAATATACATGCCCAACTCGACAAATCAGTTGAATTTCTAAAATGCAATAATATGGAAGGAATAAAAGCGCAAATATTTTCATGCTCTTACCCATATCGAGGTGCAGATTATCCGTTAATTATGTCGGGTTCTGCGTTTATTAGCAAAGATAAGTACGTTTACAATATAGAATGGTATGAGCCTTATTTGGCCAATAGAGATTTAGTTTTCCCGGTTCACCCGGAAGATCTCACGATTGATTGGGATGGAAATAGACTATGCATGTATGTTAGGGAAACCAATGAAGAGCCGATTGTTGAATATCGAAAATATTCCGGTCCGGTATTTAATAATCCAGAGAAATTATATAGTGTATATGATTCTACAAGCTTAATTCCATTTATGCAGATAAATGTAGAGGATTGTTCAAATAAAAACAATAAGTATTATACTTATATGAATAATCAGATAATACGGGATACGGAGTTGAAGTGGGAGGGTGGGTTGATTAAAGAAATTGTTGTTAATCAGTATCCCATTCAACTTCGGCATGTTTCGGATGAGGTGTTCAATATAAAAAGGGAAATTGATGGAAGTGAATATAAAACAGAGGATTATTCGCCTCAAATGCAGGTGAATTATCTAGAGTCGGGACGTGAGTTGCGGTTTTTGTTTGAGAGTGCAAGGCGTAATGAAAGGCGCGTAGTAATCCCAAGTATCTTAAAAATGTACTTGAAAAATAGTTTGCTATTTGAAGGCAGGTATGATAATTTCACTAAAGTTGACGCAGTACATAAGGCTGTTGAAATGCGACAACAAGATAGGGTTGAGGTTGAGGTTGAAAGAAGGGATATGAAAAGCCTCTATGTGGATATAGTGCAAAAAGCAAAATATCCACGAATTAGATACAGGGGTTTGGATGAGATTCATAATTCAAGTTCGGGATTGATGAAGAGAAAGAAAATAAAATATAATGCATATGCGGCAATACTTATGCGGGATAACGATCAATTAAGTAAGACCTTGGTTGAATATAAAAATATATTGCATGATTCCAATGTAAGCATGGATTTTTACATATTCTCGCTCGAAGCGTTGGCTCAGATGGCGTATGAACATATCGGCGATGATGCCGGTTGGATGGTTGCAAATACATTTCTGGCAAATGCTTATGCCGAATGTTCTCCAGATGAGCTTCAATTCCATGTGTACAGATTAATTGACCAATGTCGTTTGGGATTTGCGCTTATGGCGGTAGATGTCTATGCATCAAGAAACGGGGACTGTTCGTCTAAAAGTTGGGTGAATGAGCTAAGAGAATCTGTCAATCAAATGTATGTTGCCCCAGATTCAATAAAGCAATGGGTCAATTATCCCTACTATAATCAACAAATGGTGGTCAATATGAAAATAAAAAAAATGAGGGAGGAGCAACATCGTGCAGTTGCGAAGTAATAATCAATTTGCCAACTATGGCATTTGCTTGTTAGTAATTATTATTTTTGTAAATGCATACTCTGTGGACGCCGCATTATTGCAAAATATGGTAAAACGAGCTGTGGACCAATATCCGGAGTTGCCTCCCGAGCAAAAGACTCTAATATCGAATATGATTTTAAACAAACTACCAGAAGCATTAGAAATAAGTGGCGATAAAGAAGGCGTGTTTAATGATCAGTTCAGTTATTATTTGCATGATGAAATGCCCAATCTGGGTTCCGCCGCGGGTGAAGAATTAGATTTTAATGTAGATGTGATTGCATGGTCATTAAAGAATTATTATACTCTACCTTCAATAAATGAACAAGATCGCGCGAAAGCACGACAAGTGTTTATGAATACAGACTCGGGAGTCAGGTTGTATATTCAAAGAGAGTATGTTGATACTCCCCGAGATATTCAGAACAAAATAGCGGATCTCATTAAGAAGAAATATGAGTCGATGAGACCGAAAATCGGAAATTATTTCTTTCCCTCATGGTTAAGGATATCTGGTCCATCGCCAGAAAAGGATGTAATATATCAGCATCTGAAAGAACATCCCTTTCTGAGTAATAAGGCCAAGGCTTACGAATCAGTCAAAACTATTCTTGGCGACACGTCATTGCCCATGGATTCCCGCAAGGTGCATGTCGACTTCTTTATAAACAGAGAGGCAAATTTAATATCAAGCGCTTTACTCACAATGATGCTAAAAAGTTACGATCTCGAATTGTTTACAAGAGACAAGCAATATATCGGGTGGACAAAGGAAATGTATGAGAGAGGAGCAAGGATCGCTGCATTGCGTAGTAAAGAGGCTGAACGGGCGGTTCGTGATCATCAATCCAGATCTGAATTTCAAAGAATTAAAAGCAGGATAATGCAAGACGCCCCTCTCATCACAGGGGATAATATGGTTCTTCTCCGAAAATCGGGAACTACCGATACTATACAAGTGGCAACAAGTGTGGTAGTCACTTCTATAACAAAAGAGAAGTCAGCATATGTATCTATCCAGACACAATCTCCGCGTTCAGATAATATAGTCCGAAAAAAACACTCATTCACATATTTGACTTCGCTAATCGTGTGCACAATCACATTAATCGCAATATTCATTCGAAGGAAAATGAAAAGGCACGGGATCTAATCAACCTTTTTGGGTCTCTCGAAGAAGAATTGCCCCACTTGACATTGTTCCATCTAAGAGGCGTTAATAATCTTGGATGTCAGTGGGAAAGGCGCGCTTCGCATGACCAGCCTCGGCAAGTTTGTTCACCTCCACGTTCACAGCACCTACAGCACGCTGGACGGGGCCAATGCCCTGCCCAAAATGGTCGAGCGTGTCAAGGAACTCGGCATGGGCTCCATCGCCCTGACCGATCACGGCAACCTGTTCGGCGCGCTGTCGTTCCAGAAGGCGTGCCAGGCCGGCGGCATTCACCCGGTGTTCGGTTGCGAGACTTATTTAAGCCCGACGACGCGCACCGATCGCCAGTCGCAGCAGGCGCGCACGCGTTACCACTTCCTGATGCTGGCCGAGACGCTCGAGGGCTGGCAGAACCTCTCCAAGCTTGTCAGCCTCGGCTTCCTCGAAGGCTTCTACTACAAGCCGCGCATCGACTGGGAGCTGCTCGAGCAGTATTCCAAGGGCCTTATCGCGACGACCGCGTGCATCCAGGGGCCGATCTGCCAGGCGATCCTCGAGAACCGCCGCAAGGACGCGCTGGCCCTGCTCGACCGCCACCTGCAAGTCTTCGGCCGCGAGAACTTCTTCATCGAGCTCATGGAGCACGGCATCCCCGAGCAGCGCATCCTGAACAACGCGCTGATCGAGCTCGCGCGCGAGCACAACATCCGCATGATCGCGACGAATGACTGCCATTACCTCACGGCCAAGGACTACGACGCGCACGACGTCATGCTGGCCGTGCAGACCGGCAAGCAGATCAGCGACCGCGACCGCCTGCGCTTCGAGCAGAACGAGTTCTACATCAAGAGCCCCGACCAGATGGAGGCGCTGTTCGGCAACATCGACGGCGCGCTTGCGAACACCGTCGCGATCGCCGAGCGCTGCAACGTCGAGATCCCGCTCAGGCAAAAGCTCCTGCCGCGTTACATCACCCCCAACGGTGAGCCCGCCAACGAATACCTGCGCGGCCTCGTCAGCGACCGCCTGCCGAAACGCTATGGCGACCGACTCTCTCAGGAGCACCTCGACCGCGCCGAAATGGAGCTCGGCGTCATCGAGCGCATGGGCTACGTTGATTACTTCCTCGTCGTCTGGGACTTCATCGACTGGGCCAAGCGCCACGCGATCCCCGTCGGCCCCGGCCGCGGCTCCGGCGCCGGCTCGATCGTCGCCTACGCCATCGGCATCACCGACCTCGACCCGCTGGTGAACGGCCTGTTCTTCGAGCGCTTCCTCAACCCCGAGCGCGTGTCGATGCCCGACTTCGACGTCGATTTCTGCTTCGAGCGGCGTGGCGAGGTGATCGAATACGTCCGCAACAAGTACGGCCACGACTGCGTCTCGCAGATCATCACGTTCGGCACGATGAAGGCCCGCAACTCGATCCGCGACGTCGGCCGCGCGATGGGCATGCCGCTGCCCAAGGTCGATCAGGTCGCCAAGCTCGTCCCCGGCGGCCCCAAGGTCACGCTCACGGCCGCGCTCGGCGACGACCCCACGCACCCCGAGTTCGCCTCGGCCGATTTGAAACAATTGTATGATTCTGACGCTGAGGTCCACGACCTGATCGAGAAGGCCCGCGGCCTCGAGGGCGCGATCCGCCAGCCCGGCACGCACGCCGCCGGCGTCGTCATCTGCGACAAGCCGCTCATCGACCACATCCCGCTCTATCGCCCCGCCGAAGAAGGCGCGATGCCCGCCACGCAGTTCACGATGACCGAGGTCGAGGAGATGGGCCTCCTAAAGATGGACTTCCTCGGCCTCAAGAACCTCACGCTCATCCAGCACTGCATCGACTCGATCAACGACCGCGAGGTGATCGGCCTGACCGCCGAAAAAATCCCCACCGAGGACGACAAGGCGTTCGAGATCCTGCAGGCCGGCAAGGGCCTCGGCCTGTTCCAGCTTGAATCGAGCGGCATGCGCAAGCTCCTCACCGACTTCAGGCCGACCCGCTTCAGCGACATCGTGGCGCTCATTTCGCTCTATCGCCCCGGCCCGATGGACTCCATCCCCGACTTCATCGCGCGCAAGAACGGCACGACCCCCATCGTCTATGACCACCCCGACCTCGAGCCGATCCTGCGCGAAACCTACGGCCTGTTCGTCTATCAGGAACAGGTCATGCAGGTCGCGCAGGCCCTCGCCGGCTACACGCTCGGCGGCGCCGACCTGCTGCGCCGCGAGATGAGCAAGAAAAAAGCCGAGGAGATGGCGAAGGAGCGCGTCAAGTTCACCGCCGGCTGCGACAAGCGCGGCATCGACCGCGAAACCGCGACCCGGGTCTTCGACACGATGGAGAAGTTCGCCGCCTACGGCTTCAACAAGAGCCACGCCGCGGCCTACTCCGTCATCACCATGCAGACCGCGTGGCTCAAGGCGCACTACCCGATCGACTTCTACGCCGCCCTCATGACGAACGAAATCGGCGGCGACGACGCCAAGATGGCGATGTATTTCGACGAGGTCCGCGCCGAGGGGATCCTGATCCTGCCGCCCGACGTCAACAGCTCGCGCGTCAACTTCGCCGCCGACGGCCCGAACATCCGGTTCGGGTTATCGGCGATCAAGGGCGTCGGCGCCAACGCCGTCGTCGGGATCCTTGCCGAGCGCGAGGCCAACGGCCCGTTCAAGTCGCTCCAGGATTTCATCGCGCGCTGCGACAAGCGGCTCATCAACTCAAAGGTGATCGAGTGCCTCATCAAGTGCGGCGCGTTCGACTTCACCGGCTTCAATCGCCCGAGCCTGCTCGCCGTAATGCCTGACCTGCTCGAGCTGGCGGGATCGGCGCGAAAAGACGCGACCGACAATCAGACCTCGCTGTTCGACATGATGAGCGAGGACGACGCCGCGGACCTCAACGCCGAGACGCCCGTCCCGCGCCTGCCCGATTGGAGCGACAAGGAGCGGCTCGAGACCGAGAAAGAACTCGTCGGCTACTACCTGTCCGGCCACCCGCTCGACCGCTTCCAGGCCGATTTCGACGCGTTCTCCGGCGTCTCGTCGGCCGACATCATGACGCTGCCCAAGGACGAGCCCGTCGAGTGGGTCGGGCTCATCAAGGCGATCAACGCGCGCACCGACCGCAAGGGCCAGATGTTCGCCTTCGTCACGTGCGAGGACCGCGCCGGCAACCTCGAGCTGGCGGTCTTCGCCGAGGCGTTCATGAAATACCGCGAGCTGATCCGCGAGGGCGAGATGATCTTCGCGCGCGGCAAGGTCAACCTGTGGAACGACAAGCGCAGTGTGGTCGTGTTCGAGGTGCAGTCGATCGACAAGCTGCGCGAGGACCGCGTGCGCGCCGTCGAGATCGGCATCAACTGGCGCCAGGTAAGCGAGGCCGGCCTGACCAGCCTGCTCGAGATCGCCGCGCGCCACCGCGGCAGAAGGAAATTGTGGTTCGTTCTGAAAGACGGCACCGGCGAACTCCGAGTCGAAGCCGGCAACGGCTACGGCGTCCAAATCGACTCCACCCTCATCCACGACCTGCAAAAATCCGACTTGGTCCAATCCATGCGCTACATCGTCAAAAAGCAATCTGACGAATACCGCTAAAACCCCACCCCCGTAGGCCGCGTTCGCCGAACGCGGCATCTGTCAACAGCCAGTTATGCAGTAGCCCGAGCGTCAGCGAGGGATGACCGATTCCATCCATATAAACCCTTCCGATCGCAATCCCGGAATTTCAGTCAGGAGTTCAAACTTTAGTTTGCCCCGGCATCTCGAATCACCGACACCGCACCGACCCGATTGACTTCGTGGTTCAGATTTCTGTTTCCGTGTATTCCGTGGTTGAAGGCTTTTATATTCCGCACCCAGGACTCAGCACTCAGAACCCGTTTCAACCGATCAATTTCAGCACGAAATAGTACACGAGCGGCAGGAAGATCGCGGGGAGCATGTTGCCGACCTTGATGACCCGGATGCGCAGCAGGTTGATGCCGATCGCGAGGATCAGCACGTTGCCGACGAGCGACATCTGGCTCGTGACCTCGGGCGTGAGATAGGGAGCAATGAATTTCGCCAGCAGCGTGATGCTCCCCTGATACGCCAGGACCGAAACGGCCGAGAACACGACGCCAATGCCCATCGTCGATGCGAACACGATCGAGCTGACGCCGTCCAGGATCGACTTGGCGAAAAGAATCTCGGTCTTGCCCTCGAGCCCGTCCTTGAGCGAGCCCACGATGGCCATCGCGCCGACGCAGAACAGAAGGCTCGCGGAGACGAATCCCTGCGCGAAGCTGCCGTCGCCGTCGGCGGCGAACTTCGCCTCGAACCACTTGCCGAGGCGGCCGAGCCACGCCTCGATCCCGATCCATTCGCCGATGACGCTCCCGATGACAAGGCTGAAGATCATGAGCATGACCGGATCGGTCGAACCGGGCTTGGTGTTGAAGATCTCGTGCAGCGTCCCCGAGACGCCGATGATCACGACGGCAAGCCCGACGGCCTGCATGACGATGTCGCGGAACCGTTCCGGCAGCCCGTGCTTCACGCGGCTGCCGATCAGGCCGCCCGCAATCACCGCGGCCGTGTTGACGATCGTGCCGAGCCCAATCATTTCGTAACAACCTCCAAATCGCCGTCGCTTTCGTCCTGAATTTTTTCGTCGCGCAGGCTGATCGCGCGCAGGCGGTAATCCGCGCCCGGCGCGACATCCGGAACCGTGAACCGGTTCGTGACGGGCACCGGCAGCAGCGCGTTGCCGCTCGCGCCGAGCACGGCGACGCGCCGGCCGGCGCGCCAGAGTTCGAAGCGCGCGTCGCGGCCGGCGATGTCGGGGCGGGTCTGCCAGACGACCGTCAGCTCCCCGCCCGCGCGGATCTTCTGGCCGCCGTTGGGCTCGATGACGAGCATGTTGGGCAGGCCGACCGCCATGCCGCCGAAAATGGCGTCGCCTTCGCCGGAAATCGGCCGCACGCGCACGGCGTCGATCCCGCCGGCCCAGGCCTCGCGCGGCAGGTCGATCGTGCGCGCCGCGAATCCGCGCGCCGGAGCGGCCGGGATCATGACGCGCGCCACGGCCGCGTTGCCGCTGAACACCTCGACGCCGAACTGGTGATTGCCGTCGAGCGCAAGCTGCGCCTGGCTTGCGAACGCGGGCTTTTCGAGGCGGATAAAAATGCCGTCCCTGGGCGGAATCATCTGGTTGCCGCGCGAGTTCCACGCGATGACCGGCAGCGGCGTCTGCTTGACCGGCACATCGACCATGAACGTGTACGGCGAGCCGTAGAATTCGCGGTTGATCAGGTCATTGTAAAATCCAAAATTGAAGCGCGCGATCTCGCCGAGGCGCCCCGCGCTCAGCAGCGGCCCGCGCGTGAGGCGGCACAGATGATCGTAATACTCGGCGAGGTCGCGGTCGGCGATCCGGTTTTTGCCGCTGCGCAGCGTCTCGACGTAGCCGTCGGGGATGCGCCGCTCGAAGTGGCCGACGCGCCAGAAGATCGTCCGGCGCGCGGGCAGCCGCGCAAGGAGCGGGTCGGCGAGTGCGTATTTGTCGAGGATGTAAACCGACGCGCCCGCATTGAAGCCGGCGATGCCGATCGCCTTGTACGGAATCACCTCGCGCGGGCCTTCGGCGTCGGCGCCCGAATAGCGCTTGAGGCTCAGGTCGCGGCTTGCATGGTCGAGGCCGGAGACTCCGTGGTAAAACGCGCGCTCGTCGGCGATGCCGTTCTGGTCGATGTAGTCTTCGCTGTAGGTCGGGTGCGCGTAGCCGGTTTTCGCCAGTTCAAGAAGGGTGGGGAAACCGATCGCGAGCGCGACGGCGAACGCGCAGGCGCGCGCCCACCACGCAAGCTCGAGCCGCGCCAGGATGACGATGGCCGCGAGCATCGGCGCGCCGAAGAAACGACCGCTCATGAAATCCCCGCCGATGTGAACGATGTAAAGCAGATAGAGGAACGAGCCGCCGGCGACGGATCGCAGCGCGCGGTCGCGTTTTGTGATCGCCGCCGCGATGCCGAGGCCGGTGACGAACAGCGTCACCGGATCGAGCTTGATGCTGTTCAGGAAATAGAAGCAACCCTGCTCCCAAAGCCAGCGGTGCGGGAAACCGGTGAAGGCTTTCGCATACGCCGAATTGGGGAGCGCGAACCCGTAATAAAAAAGCGAGAACAATTCCCAAATCAGCAGCGGCAGCGCCATCAGGCCCACGCGGCGCCAGTTGAACCGGCCGCGCTCGAGCCACAGCTGATAAAGCATCGGCGGTCCGAACAACAGGACGTTGTCGAGGCGGTTCAGCACGCCGAGCGTGGCAATCAGCGCCAGGCGCGGAATGCGATCGGCGGTCGGGCGATCGTCGAAGAACTCCGCATAAAACCACGCCAGCAGGAAGAAGCTCAGGACGTTTTCGAGACCGGAGGTCGAGTATTCGATGAAGGATTTTGATAGCGCAAGCAGGCCGAACGCCAGCAGCGCGCCTCCGCTCGAAACCGCCACGCGCCGCGCGAGCACGATCAAGGTGCTGACGGCCAACGCGACGGAAACGACGATCGGCGTATAGAAAAATTCCCAGGTGATGACGGTCGAAATCGTGAGGACGATCAGCCACAGCGGGTGCGTGTAAGCCTGCACGCGCTCGCCGGGATTATAAACCAGGCCGTGGCCGGTCAGGAAATTGGCGATCGTGCGCAGCGTGATGTAGGCGTCGTCGCTGACCCATGCCCGCCGGACGATCAAAAACACGATGAAACAGCCCAGCAGCAGCAGGACAAACCTCGCCCCGTCGCGAATCCTGTCCTGTGCCTGCGTGGTCCCGGCCATAAGAGTCACCCGGACTTCACGGTAGGTGAAACCGCGGGCTCAAGCAATACGAAATCCGAGTTAGTAGGCAGAGGTGCGTTTCAGTGATCCGGATTCGTCTCGGTTCTTGAAACGATCGACTCGAGCTTTTCCATGGCGAGGGTTTCGCGGACTTTTTCGAGCATCTCGCCGGCGGCGAACGGCTTGCCGATGAACTGGCAATCGGCGCCGAGGCCGCCGCGGCGAACCATGTCGTCGTCGCTGTAGCCGGACATATACAGGACGCGCACGGGTCCGAACTCGAGCGACAGGCGCTCGACCAGGCCGCGCCCGCCAAGCTTCGGCATGACCAGGTCCGTCATGACCAGATCGACCCTGTCGCGGTTCTGGCGATAGACCTCGAGGCCGGCCAGGCCGTCGGCGGCGGTCAGCACCGTGTAGCCGGCCTTGTCCAGCAGCGTTTCAGTCAGGTTGCGCACCAGCTCGTCGTCCTCGACAAGCAAAATGGTTTCCTTGCCGCCGGCAGGCTCGGAGGCCACGGTCTCGCGGGAATCCCTGCCGCGCGCGCTGAGCAGCCGCGGCAGCAGGATCTGGAACGTCGTGCCGCGGTCGATGTTGCTGCTGACGCGCACGTCGCCGCCGCTCTGCTTGACGATGCCATAGACGGTCGATAGTCCCAGCCCCGTCCCCTTGCCCATATCCTTCGTCGTGAAGAACGGCTCGAAAATATGGGCCTTCGTTTCCTCGCTCATGCCGACGCCGGTATCGGAGATCGAGAGGCTCACGTACGGGCGCGATTCCACGTCGATGTTCGTGGCCGAAAGCACGATCTTGCCCCCCTTGGGCATCGCGTCGCGCGCGTTGACCACGAGGTTGAGGATGACCTGCTCGATCTGGCCGGGGTCGGCGAGGATCTTGCCGACCGCCGCGGCCGTGGAAACAGTCAGCTCGATGTCCTCGCCGATGAGCCGCCGCAGCATGTTTTCCATGTCGGCGATGAGGATGTTCAGATCGAGAAGCTTGGGCTGGAGGACCTGGCGGCGGCTGAACGCCAGCAGCTGGCGCGTGAGGGAACTGGCCCGCTCGCCGGCGCGCTTGATTTCGCCGACGTCCTTGGCCAGGGGATTGTCGTGGCCGAGCTTTTTCGCCAGCAGGTCGCTGTAGCCGTTAATGACCGTCAACAGGTTGTTGAAATCGTGCGCGATGCCGCCGGCAAGGCGCCCCACCGCCTCCATCTTCTGGCTCTGGCGAAGCTGCTGCTCCAGCGCGACTTCGGCGCTGACGTCGCGGCCGATCGCGACGAATCCGTTGATGTTGCCGTCGGCGTCGCGCACCGGCGACATCGTGGTGTCCTGCTCGTACTGCCTGCCGTCCTTGCGCACGTTCACCATGCGGCCGGACCAGATTCTGCCGTTGCGGACGGTGTCCCAGACATTCTGGAAGAATGCTTCATCGTAGCCCGGGGGGCGGAGCACGCTCGGCGGCCGGCCGACCATCTCTTCCATGGTGAAGCCCGTCAGATGCTCGAACGCCGGATTGACATATTGGATCCTGCCGTCCACGTCGATGATCATGATCATCTCGGCGGCCTGTTCCACGGCGATGGCGAGCCGCTCAAGCCCTTCCTCGGCGCGGCGGCGCTCGTCCATCTGTTGCTGAAGCTCGGTGTTGGATCGCGCGAGGGCCTCCGTGCGGCGCCGCACGAGCTCATCGAGCCGGTCGCGGCCGTCGCGCAGGATTTGATTGAGCACGTTGAAGCTCGACGCGATCCGGCCGATTTCATCATCGTTCTCGACGGCCAGCGGCTCCTGGTTGGGATCGTCCGGGTGGGCCGCAAGCGCGGTGAAATGGTCGGCGATCGCGCCGAGGCGGCGGCTTACGATCCGGTGGAACGCCACGCACACGAGCGCCAGCAGGACCGCAAAGCCGAACATGCCGGTCATCGTCCGGTTCACGAGCTCGCGCTTGAACCGGTGATGCAGGGATGCATGGGAAACGGCCAGGATATCCACGCGTGACGACTGCGCGTCCGGCTGGACGGCGCACGGCAGCACCATCGCGATGCAGCGCTCGCCGTCGATCGTCAGGTCGCCCTGCCACCAGCGCGCCGAAGGCGACGTCGCCGAGTCGGATTCGAACAGGGCCTTGATGGCCGCCTGGCCCTGACCGCCGGTCATGCTGGCCAGCTCGCGCGGGCTCACCTGGAACTTGACCAGCGTGACGCTGGAATTGGCGCAGGTCGATTTCTCAAGCTTTTCGGAGAAGTCGCGCGTTATCTCGCCGACCGGCGTTGAATTGTGCTGGAGGTTGTTGCGCAAGGTCTGGGCGAGCGTGCGCTCGACCATTTGAAGGACTTCGGCGCGGCCGCGCATCTGCTCGTTGGCGTGCCGCTGCACGTGCGCCCACGCCATGGAGATGTTGAGCAGAACAAAACCCAGGGCCATCAGGGCCAGCACGGCAAAAAATTTCACGGCGATTCTGCGGTTCATGGACCCACCCCGGGCGACAACGCGTCCCCCTGTTCATGTATCGACAATTCAGAGCATGAGCTGAATTGTTTGTCGATGAAAAAACGGAATCGCCACGGGCTGACCGGACGAATTGTCCCGACCGCCCCGCCGGAACCGGCATGCTTGCAACCCAAAAAGGAATTGATGCCGTCGTGACGGTTTATCCGGCGCGAAGCATTTCAGCACTGCCGAAAACAGCAATCGCGGATCGACTCAGGAAACGGTTCCCCGAGCCAACCCGCGATTGGAGACGATGCCCCTCCTCGCGCGCGGCTATTGGAACAGATGCGTGAACGGGGCCTTCCACAGCGACGGGCGCAGCTTGAGGGTGCCGACCGATTGCGCGACGGGCGCGACGCGCGGGTCGGCCTGGCTGCTCAAGCTGGCGTATTCGATCACCGCGATGCTGCGGGGCAGGTCGGCGCGGCGCACGATCCACAGGTCGTAATTCCATTCCTCGCCGCCGTGGCCGGACCTCGCGCGCAGGCGCCGGCCTTCGAGCGCCTTGCTCGTTAACGCCGCGTTGCCGGTTTCGATCACCTGGTAACCGCGGCGCTGGCCGAGCTCGGCCTTGAGCGTCTCGACCCAGAAATCGAGGCTGGCCGTCTGGCGCGTCTCAACCATCAACAGGCGCACGCGGAAATCCTCGGGCGTGGTGGCCAGCAGGCGCTCGCCGTCGAACCACAGCGGGACGAACCCCGCCGGGACGTCGAACCGGAACGCCGGCCCGACGAGCATGCGCGTCGCGAGGCCCGGCCCGCCCAGTGGCGCGCCTTTCCAGACTTCGGCCTGCAATTTATCGACGCCCAGCTCGTCGATCCACGCGAAGCGGTCGGTGTTGAGGCGCGGCTCGGTCCTCGGCTTCTCGACCGGGCGTTCGCGAAGGTTCACGGTGATCGTCGCGAGATCGACCTGGTTGGCGAGCAGGCGCAACTGGCCCTTCATGCGCTCGATCTCCTCGGTCAGGCGGCGGATGTCGGCTTCGATCTTGAGCAGGTCCTCGGCCTTGACCGCCTTGGTGAGCAGCACGCGCAGGCGGTCGCGGCTTTCCTCGGCCGTCTTGATGCGAATCTCGACATCGACATACTGGTCGGTGACGTCCTGGCTGGAGATGTCGCGGTCGATCACCTGGCCCATGCCGGCGAGCGACTTGAGCGCCTCGTCGAACCGCTGCGGCGGGACGCGGAACGTGACCGACTCGAGCGTGGCGTGCTGGACGAATCCGCCGAGCCGCGTGATCAGGCCATGGATCTGTTCGAGCGCCTGGTCGCGGCTTGCGACCTGAAGCCCGAGCGTGGCGGTGTAGATCACCTTGCGGTCAGGGGCCGGCGCCTGAATCGGCGGCGCGGGCGCGGCGGCGGTTTGCGAAACGAGGCCGACGGCGGCGCTGGCCGGGGCCGACGCGTTAATACCAACATGCCCGCCACGAAGCCTTTCCGCTTGAACAAGCTCGCGGTCGGACAACAAATTGGCGGACTTGTTCCCGTAAGACTTGCACGACGAGCCGATCAAAGCCACGCACGCGATCGCAATCATCAGCCTTGTTGCATGCCCAAAAGGTCTCATCAGTCTGCTCCTGCCTGAACATTCAAATCGTAAACTAAAACATTAGACTTTTCCGGGCGGAATAGGTTTGATGCGTATGCGGCATGTGTTTAGCACCATTTTTTCAAAGATGGCCCACGCGGAGGGAAAACGTTGAAACGGTTTTGAACAAGGCACCAAACACATACAGAATTACATTAACAAAAACGGAGAGAACACATGGCGCGCGCAATAATCTTCATGTTCATTCTATTTGCATTCATTATTTCGCCAAGCGCGATGGCGGCAAGGGCGGAGGATCGGCCCACATCGCATGCGGCTCAGCGATTCATCGTATTTAATGACCATGCAACGACTCAGACGGGGAATGAAGAACCCTATCCTGACGAGCCGGCGCGCATTAAATCTGTTGAAATATTTCAAACCAGAAATGCCGACTATCGCATCGTTACAAACGTCAGCATGCAGTTCCAGGGCGGGCAGACGATTGGCAGCCGGCTTGAATTTTCGTTTACCGGCGTGTCGGGCGGCGATTATGTCACGAATACTTCGCACACGCTCTTTGCCATTAACATTAAAACCAACACCATGGGCGGATACGCATTTGTCGCCGCGGTTTTGCCGACGGGCGATATCATCCTCATCAAGGACCTTCAATCGCGACTGGCCAGGGCGTTCAAAAGATCTGACGCGGATAGCGTCCCAAATTACGTGAGCAAAATCGAGGCCGACCGCATTTACGTTTCACCGTGGCCGAATCACTATGCGGGGCCATTTGACAAGTCAATCTACGTGGTTCGACTGGACGATGATGGCTGCCTGAAAGCCGTCGGGATCAGGAAACCGGAAAAAGGCGATGATTAGCAGGGTGTTGAAATTGTCCCGAAGGGACGGCCGCTTTCAGCCCGCTACGACAGTGGCGGGAATAAAGCCCAAGCGGCGACAGAAATATGATCGTCTCTGTCGTCCCTTCGGGATCATATCTATTTTTGTGTTTGGTCCCAGGGTTTCGCTCTCAACGGCCTCGCTCCACCCTGGGCTTGCGAAGCCGGTGGATTTGATTTTTTCGCGTTCTTTGCCGTTTTGCGTTTTTGCGTGGACGTATTTTTGAGTCAGCATGAAAGGCCGCGTTTGGCAAACGCGGCCTGCAGGGATTGACTCAGGGGCCGAACGAAATGTCGGTTGCCGGCAGGGCTCGCTGCAGCTCTTTGACGCCGGCTGGTGTTACTTGCGTCCGCCGGAGGTTCAACGACCGGAGCTTCTTGAGCCGCGTCAAATGTTTCAGCCCTTTGTCCGTGATTCGGGTGTCGGTCAGCCCGAGCCATTCCGTCAGGTTCGTCAGCCCCTTGAGGTGGACCATGCCGGCATCGGTCACTTTGGTGTTGTCGAGGACCAATCCCCACATCTTCGTCAAGTGCTGGATGTTCTTCAGGCCCTCATCGTCAACCTGCGTGTTCCACAATCCGAGGTATGCCAGCTTCTTCAGGCCTCGCACGTGGATCAATCCGGCGCCGGTCACCGAGGTATTCGTCAGGTCCAGGTTCTCCACGTCCGGGAGTTTATCCAGGAGCGCAAGGTCGGCATCCGTGACCCTGGTGTCACGCAGGCCGACCCGCACGACGCGGTGGAACGCGTTCGGATCGCCGGGCACCGCGTTCGGATCGAACACGTTGGGTTGGTTCGGGTTCGGCCTCTGGAAATCGTACATGACCTCGCCGCCGAGTGCGAGAACCGCGGCCACCGCCTCTTTTTGCGCCTGCTCACGGCCGGCGCGCCAACCGCTTCGGGTCGGCATCACGACGCACGAGATCAAAACCAGCATCAGAATGCCGGGAAGCGTAAGCCGGGCTATTTTGCGCTGATTGAACGGATCGAGTATGCGCCGGATCCGGCCGCCGATTTCGCTTCCACGCTCGCTCAACGTGAGCGCTTTACCCATGACGCAAGCAGAGGCGTTTTGCAGTTGGTAGTGAACGACCTTGACCAGGCCGTTGCTGTAATCGTTCGCGCTGCCCTTGAGCAGGGTGACGACGGCATCGTCGCACGCCATTTCGCGCTCGGCCCGAAGCCGGCGAACAGACCACCAGGCGACCGGATTGAAAAAGTGAACTGCGCACGCGATCCATTCAAGAACAATCACACTATGGTCCAGTCGCTTGACGTGGACCAACTCATGAAGAATCAGGCTGGATTGCTCGTTTTCACTCAGGTTGACAAACAACCCTCCCGGCATGACGATGTGCGGCCTCAGGATCCCGATGACCAACGGGGTATCCACGGATTCCGAAAACAACACCGGAATTGACCGGCGCAGTCCGATCAGGGCCGAAAGGCTGTCTGACTTTTCAACGACCCACTCCGGCGGGCGGACGCCTGAACGCAGGATGAGGCGGCTGAGGCGCCGATGGCGGATCACAATCGACGTCATGAAGAACATAAAACCGGCCAGCCAGACGCCGCCCACACATTCTTGAGCGGTCAAGCGGATGTTAAAACCGGGCGATCGGCCCGGCGGGGCGTCGATCGGGCGCGGGGCGCCAGCGATCGATCCGGCGTCCGCCGACCACGCGGCCGTCGCGCCGATGCGAGGGACATCGGGCAGGAGATTGACAGCGCCGACGGGAAGCGAGAAACCGACCGGGATGAGGAATTTGGCGATCACCAGACACCACAAGCCGTATTTGAAGCAGGCCGCGCCCGATTTCCAGGGCCGCGTCATGGCGTAAATCAGGGTCGCCAGAAGGGTTGCCTGCAACGACATCACCAGAACATGCCCGGCGAACTCCGCCAGGCCCGCAACGATGCTGCCCGCAACCGCATTCATTGAGTCCCTTCCTTTCTTTTCCTGATCAGATCCTCGAGCTCGGCCAGTTCCTTGTCGGAGATTTCGCCGGATTCGACCGCGTGATTGAACAAGCTCGCCAGGTTGCCTTCCGTGACGCGCGCCGCCATCGCGCGGAAACTGTGCATCAAGGCCCGGTCGTGAGAGACGCCCGGCTTGTACAAATAGACGGGGCCGATTTTCTTGTGGCGCAGCAAGCCCTTTTTCACCAGCCGCTCCATCATCGTCCGCACGGTGGGCTGGGCCCATCCTTCCTTCGCGCTCAATGCCTCAAAGACGTCGCGCACGACGACCTCTTTTTTCTCCCACACAACACGCATGATCGACCATTCGGCCGGGGTCAACTCAGATCGCTTTGGCGGCATGCTCCAGTCTCCATGATGTTAATTATGTAGCTTATCGGTTACATTTGTCGTTTTGTCAATAACTTTTTCCAAATGCCGCGTTTGGCAAACGCGGCCTGCGGGGGTCGGTCACACCTGATGCACGTGGCGGCTGAGCGCGATCCAGTAGGCTTGCAGCTCGGGGAGGACGGTATCCGGCACGGGCTGGCCCGAATACTCGGCGAACGCAAACCAGTCGGCCAGGAATTGGGCGCGGTCCTCGAAGCCCGTGAGCGGCTCGGGCTTGTCGGCGACGTATTCGAGCGCGGTGCGGTCCGGCGGGCACGGCGCGCCCATCTGCGCGCACCACGCCAGTGTCGCCGCCCACATATGCTTCACGATCGCCGAGGCGTCGCGGGCCGGCGCGCCCGAGCCAAACGGATCCTCGAACGCCGAGAACGCCGGCGCCGCCGCGCGCGCCCGTTCGCGCTTCTCCTTTTCCTTCCCGCGGCGCTGCGTCCGTTTCCCCTGCGACTCGAGCACGCCCTCGAATCCCCGCTTGGCCATGACCAGGATCACGACCACCAGCACGAACAGCGCGCACGCCATCGCCAGCAGAACGATGCCCGAAATCAGCTTGCGGAAAAGCTTCGGAACCTGGTCGTTGAAGGCGGCGCGCATCGCCTGCAGGTTTCGATACTCGGGCTCGAAACCGGAATCGCGGTAGGCCTGCGATAGCCCCGGGTCGTTCATGCGGTCGATGTCCGCATAGCGGTCCTTGAGTTCGCGCACCACCTGCTGGCTGGCCGTCTGGGAAGGCTTCGCTTGCGTGTGGTATCCATACTTGGCTTCCCATCCGCGCCAGCTGGTGAGGACCTGTTCGCGAACGTAAAACCGCGCGGCGGTCGGCGGTTGCGGCAGGATCCACGCCACCGCGAGCGCGGCGGTGATGGCCGCCACCGCGATCGCCATCCACGTCAGGCCGACCATGTCCGGCAGCGTCACGTTGCGCTGTTCGAAATAGACCGCCAGCTGCCGCAGGCTCGCCAGCGACAGAAGCGCCAGCGCGCACCACATATAAACGGCGAACCACACGCCGAGCAGGAACCGCGACGGGTCGCCCTCGGGGAAAATGAACGGCCCGGCCGCGAACACGGGCAGGGCCACGGCGGAGAACCACAGGATAATGCGGCCGGGATGGCGCGCCGGGGGCTTTTCCTCCCACTTGGGCTCGAAGACGGCCGTCCCCTTGCCGGTGTCGATGGCATGCAGCTTGAGCTTCCACTTGCGTTTTTTCAGCGGCGCGCCGCGGGTCAGGATGCCGCTCGAGGCGGCGCGCTCGACGGCCTCGTCCGAATCCACCGAGCACGCCGCCGTGATATGGTGCGAGACCCACCACAGGATCGCGTAAAGCATGACGTTCACCGTGAACCCGATGGCCGGGTGAACCCCCGAAGGAAACGTGAGCGCGTGGTAGCCGGCAAACGTGAGGATCGAGATCCCCATCGCCAGCGAGTAGGCGCGGGCCTCCGAACGGCCGTGGATGATGCCGAGCCGCTGGATGAGGATGACGCCGAGGGCAAACGCAAGCGTCGCCTGCCGCAACTTGAGTTCGCCCCCATGGAGGAACACGTTGCGCACGTCGATCAGGTACAGCACGAGCGCCGAGATCATCGCCCACACGCACAGCGGGATGGCGACGGCCGCGACCTTGTCGGACGTGATCCGCTCAGATGTATTGTCGCCCGATGACAATCTCGTTGAGCCTCCATTCCTTGTCCATGCGATAGACCTCGACGCCGCGCGGCACGAGCCATTCGAACGCGCGGTCGTGCGCGATGTTGTTGCAGACCACGAGCAGCAGCACGCGGTAGCCGAGGCCGCGCGCGTCGGAAAGTGCGGTGATCAGGCCGTCGGTCACGTCGCCGGTAATCACCACGAGCGCTTGGCGGCGCGGGATGTACGGCAGCTCCTCCGGCAGCAGCTTGTCGATCGTCAGCCCGTCGCTCAACTCGATGCGGCCGAGGTTCTCGAGGATGATCGAGAACTGGTCGGGCGAGGCGCCGGGGCGGATCGCGATCGGCGCCAGCCGGTTGTCGGCGGGGCGCTTGCCGGCCACGTTGCGCGCCTCGCCGAGGCTGGCGGCGGCGCGCGCCTGCGCGAGCGTGATGCCGGGCAGCCCCAGCGGATCGCGGCCGTTGCTGAAGAATCCGACGCGCCAACCGCCGTCGGAAAGGAACCGGCATACGGTCGCCGCGATCTCGACGGCCTGTTCGGCGGGGGGCTGCGAAAATTTCTCGAACGATCGCGCCTCGGCCCATGCCTCCTTGTGAAAATCGAGCACAACCGTCGCGCCGGCCTCGATCACGGGATCGAACAGCCGGGTGCGCAGCGCCCCGGTGCGGGCGGAACTTTTCCAATGGATGCGCTTGAGCGGATCGCCACGGCGGTATTCGCGCACGCCGCGCGGCAGCGTCGGGTCCTCGAAGATGCTGCGCGCGGCGGCCAGGTTGCCGAGGCGCGGCTGGCGGCCGGCTTCAAAGTCGGTCAGCACCGAATAGCGCGGCAGGACGGTCACGAAATCGCGGCGCGGCTCGACGCGGCAACGCCGGAACAGCCCGAACACGTCGCCGGTCTCCAGGATCAGCGGCCCGATCGGATGGCACCCGCGCCTCGGCGGGATGATCCGGTACGTCAGGTAAAAGCTTCGGCGCGGCGGCAGGAACAACAACCGCCGCCACGTCCCCTGGCAGCCCGAGTCGGACAGGACCGTCTCCTCCGTGTAAAGCCACAGGATCGGCCACGGCGCCGGGTTGAACAGCCGCGTCGTCACGTTGACGGGCTCGCCGATCGTGACCACGTCGCGGTCGAGCTCGCGCGTGCAGACCAGCGGCCGCAGCCACACGACCGTCATGAGCTGCGCCAGGATCAGCAGCCCTAGCGAGACGTAAATCCCCACGGCAAGCAGCCCAACGTGGAACGCGAACAACGCCCACAGCGCCGCGGCGGGCAACGCCAACCCAAAAATGATGATGAGAAAAACACGGTTATGAATCATGACTCACACGCATTTTCATTAATGAGCAATGAGAAATGAGAAACCGAAAACAGAAGCAATCTGCCGCGATCATCGGCGTTTTAATTGTTCATTATTTATTGCTCATTGCTCATTGCTCATTTCTCATTCAATTCACTTTGCCATCAATCTCACCTGCTCCCGATCCCACGGTCTTGGGGCGGAACGTCTGCGTGATGCCCGAGGGGACTTCGGTCGAGTTCAGGATTTCTTCCACGACCGATGCGCCCGACTCGCGCCGCAGCCGGAATTCGGGCTGCAGGATCAGCCGGTGCGCCAGCACGGGCACGGCGAGGCGCTTGATGTCGTCCGGGATGATATACGAGCGGCCTTCGACGGCGGCCAGGGCCTGCGCCGTGCGGTAGAGCGCGATCGACGCGCGCGGGCTGGCCCCCAGCGCCAGCTTCGAAGTCTCGCGCGTGGCGCGCACGAGCCGCAGCATGTAATCCTTGACCTGCGGATCGACGAAGATATTGGCCACGTGCTGCTGCATCTGCGTCAGCATCTGGGCGTTGAGCACGGGCTTGAGATTGGAGACCGGATTGCCGGCGCGCAGGCGCTCGAGCATCTCGTCCTCGGCGGCCATGTCGGGGTAGCCCAAGTGAATGCGCACGAGGAAGCGGTCGAGCTGGGCCTCGGGCAGCGGGAACGTGCCTTCCTGTTCGACGGGGTTTTGCGTGGCCAGCACGACGAACGGCACCGGAAGCTGATGCGTTAGGCCATCGACCGACACCTGGTGTTCTTCCATGGCCTCGAGCAGGGCGGACTGCGTGCGCGGCGTGGCGCGGTTGATTTCGTCGGCGAGCAGCACGTTCGTGAACACCGGGCCGCGAATAAATTCGAACTCGAGGTTTTTCTGGTTGAATACCGAAACACCTGTCGCGTCGGTCGGCAGCAGGTCGGGCGTGCATTGCAGGCGCTTGAACTCGGCGCCGAACGTGGCGGCCAGCGCACGCGCGAGCATGGTCTTGGCCACGCCGGGAACGTCCTCGATCAGCACGTGGCCGCGCGCCAGCACGGCCGCCAGCACGACGTGGATCTGGGGCCGCTTGCCAATGACGACCCTCTCGATGTTGGCGACGATCGCCTCGCTGACTTCACGAAAACCCGGCATAAAATCTCCGCCTCCGTTGCGCAGTGTTATCGTAAACCAAACGGCACCCGAAAGAAACGGGATTGCAGCGATACGCATCGCCTCCGACAGCGGAAGCGCATCGTTTCCCAATCGGGTTCCATATATTAGTGTCGTGACCGGGGGAAAAGTTTTGGAAAAAAGGCCAAACAAAAAAGCAGATCACGAAATTCACGAAAAAAGAGCACGAAGAAACACGAAAAAGATTTTTGTCGCAGAGAAGCGGAGTTTGGCAGAGAGGCAGAGAATATTTCTGAACTGAAGAATTGAACAGGAGGAAACGGAGGAAACGGAGTAATTTCTTTTGGCTGAAGTTCTGTTGCCGGCTCATGCCGATCTACAACCTACACGGCGATAGCGCCGGGTTCGCCAAATATTATGTGGAGTGCGGCAGCTTGCTGCCGCTTTGTCCGGGCAAGCTTGCTTGCCCGTGACTGGCTGGTGTGCGGACGGGGAGCAAGCTCCCCTGGGTCTAAGCGGCAACAAGCTGCCGCACTCCACATGGGTGTACATGCGAAAGTGGCGCGAAAACGGGCGGGCTGTTTCGGCGGAGGGGGGAAAGTGTGGAACGCTTCAATGGGGGTGAGGTATTACCGGCGGCGGTGCCGGGGAGAGGTATTACCTCGATTATGGCGGGGAGGTTAGGAGATCGGCGCGGATGGAATCAAGCAGATTGCTGGAGCCGGGGAAGGTCGGGCGGCTCGTGATCGATTCGAGGAGTTTCGATTTGATTGGGTCGGCAGCCTTGCGGCTGGAACCGGCCGATGCGGGGAGTGGCAGGCTTCCGAGCGGCGATTTGCCGATCGGGAGATCGGCGATCCCGGGAACAGCGAGACCGTTCGCGGATACCAGCGCGACGGTTTGGTCGTAAAGCTTTTTGGTCTTGGCGGCGATTTCCTCGATCGAACGGTACGTGGGGACCGAAGGGACTGCCGGGACGCATGGAACCGAAGTCGCGGGAGCGTGGGATTGACGATTTACGATTGACGATTGAGGCTTGGGGGAATCGGTTATCGGCGCGGTTGAATGGGAATCTATGGCCGGA
>JAJFUE010000124.1 GCA_021372575.1 bacterium
TAGGTAGGTCGGCTCTCCGAGCCGACTCTTTTCCGTCGTCCGCTTCACCCCGAAGCGACATCACATTCAAAATCCCATCCCCCACGCCGTGCGCCTGCCCACCCCCGCACCGGCCGTGACTCCCGCACGTACATCTCATCATTCATCATTCATCATTCATCTTTCTCCATTTGGGGAATGACAAGACGTTCTCGAGGGGTTACCTTACGATCGGTTGATCGATTACGATTATGAGCACGCTTTAAAGGACTCCCATGGACCCCATCACGATCGTCATCAAGGCCGGGCGCGAGAAACCGATCCGGCAGCGGCACCCGTGGGTGTTTTCTGGGGCCATCGAACGGACCGAAGGGCGCGCCGAAAACGGCGCGATCGCGACCATCGCCGGCAGCGACGGCAAGTTCCTCGCGCGCGGCTATTACAATCGCCATTCGCAAATCACCGGCCGCATCCTGACGTGGGATGAAACCGAGGCGATCGACGACGCGTTCTGGCGGCGGCGCCTCGAGCGCGCGATTGCGCTGCGCAAAAACATCGCCGGCGACGCGTGCCGGCTTGTGTATTCGGAATCCGACGGCCTGCCCGGCCTCGTCGTCGATCGCTACGGCCCGTGGCTCGTGATGCAGGCGCTGACGCTCGGGATCGACCGCAACAAGAAGCGAATCGCCGAATGGCTGATCGAGCTGTCCGGCGCGCGCGGCGTGTTCGAGCGCAGCGACGTCGAGGTCCGGCGCAAGGAAGGACTCGAACCCGCGACCGGCGTGCTTGCCGGCGAAGCCCCGCCCGACCGGATCGAAATCCGCGAAAGCGCGCTGGACGGCCGCCCGCTCTCGTTCGAAGTCGATGTGCGCGCGGGCCACAAGACCGGCTTCTACCTCGACCAGCGCGCGAACCGCTGCGCCGTGGCGCGCTGGTGCGCCGGGCTCGACGTGCTCAACGTGTTCAGTTACACCGGCGCGTTCGGCGTTCACGCGCAGGCCGCCGGCGCCGGCCGCGTCACGAACATCGACAGCTCCGCCGACGCCCTCGCCCAGGCTCGCCGGCATTGGAAATTGAACGGCTTCGACGCAAATTCCGCGGAGTTCATCGAGGCCGACGCGTTCCACACCCTGCGCCGCTTCCGCGAGGAAGGCCGCCGGTTCGACCTGATCATCCTCGACCCGCCGCGGCTGGCCGCCACCGCCGGCCAGGTCGATCGCGCGGCGCGCGCCTACAAGGACCTCAACATGGTCGCGCTGCAAATCCTCAACCCCGGCGGGCTGCTCGCGACGTTCTCGTGCTCGGGCCACATCTCGGCCGACCTGTTCCAGAAAATCGTGTTCGGCGCGGCGATCGACGCCGGGCGCGGCGCGTGCATCATCGAGCGCTTCACGCAGGGGCCCGACCACCCGGTCGCACTCACCTTCCCCGAGGCTGAATACCTCAAGGGGCTTCTGTGCCGGACCGATTGATCCCGTCCCAGACACGCTGCCTCTGCGCCGGCGTCAGGTTTCGTTGCTCCATCACGGTGGCGAGGTAGCCGCGGATCGTCTCGTCATCGGGCCTGATCCTGAGCGCCCGGACGAGCAACCCCTGCGAATTCTCGAGCTTGCCCAACCGCGCATTCGCCTCGGCAAGCATGACCAGCGCCTCGATGTAATCGGGCTTGAGCTGCACGACCCACGCAAGCACCCTCTCCGCGTCCTGCCACTGGCGCGCCTGGAGGTATGCCTCCCCCAGCCTGAGCGCGACCATCGGCCGGTTGCGGTCCGCCTCGAACGCCTGCTCCAGTTCCTGCCGGCTGCGGGCGTATTGCTTGCGGTCTCCATACTGAGTCGATCTCAAGAAATGCCAATACGCCACCGACGGCTTGTAATCCGACGTCGGCCACCACAGGAGCGCGTAGAGCGCGCCGCCTGAGATCAGGCAAACGGCGAAGCGCCCGAACGCGCGGCGCCGGAGCATCCGCGCAAGCTCGACGACGCACAACCCGGCGAGGATCACCATGAACGGCAGCGCCGGGGCGCGGAACCGGGCTTCGAGGAAGAACAGCAGGTACGAAACGTAGAGCACGGCCATGCAAGCCAGCATGAACCAAACGAGGCGCCGCTTGTTCGGCGCGCGCGCAGGCCGCCTCATCCAGAAGACGACGCCGCCCAACGCCAGGACTAGGATGATCGTGAAGTCGCCCGGCAGCCGGCGCAGGACCGGCGAAGCCTCGCGTTCCAGCACGATCATCTTGTTGTTGCTGTATTCGACCGGCCCCAGCAATCGCACGGCGCGCCGCCCCGTGAGCGATAGCATCCGGCCCGGATGCCGCCGCATGAAGTCGAGCGCAAGTCGGGTGAAGTAACGCGAGGCCTCGTTGTAACCGACCGGCCGGCCGAGCTTCTTCCCGACCGCGCGCACGATTTCCAGGTCATCGAAGTGGGACCAGCTGTCGGCGTGCAGAAGCTTGTCCAAGCCGGGGACGACCGGGGTCTCGAGGTTCGCCTCGGGGTTGTTCCCGATGTAGAGGTTGATCCCGCTGTTTGCCGAAATGAGCACGAACTCCCGGCCCACGCGCCAGTTGCGGATCGTGACCGGCGCGATCGCGACGGCCGCTCCTGCCGCGATCAACAGCGCATGAGCGGCAACGACCCGCGCCGGCAGCCTTCGGCGCCCCGAGAGCGCGATCAGCACTATCAGAATCGGCGCGATCGGCAGGAAATTGGACCGGACGAGCGAGAGCGCGCCGGTGAGCAGGCCGGCGATCAGCGCCCACGCCCAATACGGCCGGACAAGCCAGCGCTTCGTCGCCAGCGCGATCAGCAGCGTCAGCGTGATGGCCAGGGTGGGGTCGAGCAGTTCGCCCTCGAAGTAGATCAGCAGCCAGTACCACCCCATGATCGCCGCCGTGACCAGGCCCGCGGCGCGGCCGAACAGCCAGCGCGCGATCCGCCAGCCCAGGACCGCATTGAGCAGCCCCATCGCCATCTGCACAAGCACGGCGGCCAGCACGCTGCATTGCGTTACCGAGTAAATCAGCGCGAGAAAGAAGACGTAGCCCGGCGGCTTGGCGAACGGGTTCAGCTGAATGAGGGGATTGCGCTCATTGGGCGGAAGCGCCCAATTCCCGGTGGCGATGCCGCGCGCCCAGTAGTCGTGGAACGATGCATCGACCACCGGCACGAGCAGCGCCCGATCGCTCAGGAAGGGCAGCAGATAACCGAGCCGCAGAAGGGCCGCAATGGCGAGGATGATCGCCAGGGCGATCCATTCCCGGCGGCTGACGAGACGGCGATCTGACGCGCATTCCATCATTTGGCAAGCTCATCCCGGACGCGCTGCGCCTCGGCCGGCGACAGCCCGCGAAGCCCCATCACCTGCTCGAGTCCCTGCCGGGCCGGCGCACTGTCGGGATGCAGCGCAAGGGCCCGCTGGAACGCCTCCTGCGCGCGTTCCAGCCTGCCAAGGCTGGCGAGGGCCTGACCCATGTCGAGATACGCATCGAAGAAGTCGCGCTTCAGCGTCACCGCGCGCTCGAACATCGCGATCGAGTCATCACCGCGCCCCTGGGCGAGATAGACGCGCGCCAGCTGCAGCGCCACCGATGGGTCGCGGCCACTGCAAGCCTGGTACGATTTCTCGATTTCCTCGCGGCAGCGATCGATATTCTTGACGGTCGCGTATTGGGTCGAGCGCAACAGGTGGTAGTAGGCGGCGTCGGGCTTGTAACCGGGCGTCAGCCACCACAGCGCCACGTAAACCGCCGTGGCCGCGGCCAGCCGCGCCGCCAGCGGCAGCCACTCGCGCCGCGCGACCAGGCCTGACATCTTCACGATTCCCATCGCGGCGAAGATCGCGAGGAACGGCAGCATCGGGATGCGGAACCGCGCCTCGAGGAAGAACAGCACGTAGGACAGGTAGAGGACAAGCAGGTAGGCCAGCATGAAGATGATGAACCGGCGCTTGTTCGGCGATGGCGGCCATTGCAGCATGCCGATGACGGCCAGTGCCAGGATCATGGTGAAGTTGCCCGGCAGTCGCCGCAGCAACGGCGAATCCTCGCGCTCCAGCGCGATCACCTTGTTGTTGCTGTATTCGACGGGCCCCAGCAGGCGCGCCGCGCGCCGCGCCGTCAGGGACAGCGTGCGCCCCGGATGGCGGCGGATATAGTCGAGCGCCAGGCCGGTAAAGTACCGCGACACGCCATTGTAGCCGAGCTTGCGGCCGAGCTTCTCTTCAACCGCCTGCACGATCGCGAGGTCGTCGAAATGCGACCAGCCAACGGTGTGCAGGAGTTTGTCGAGCTCGGGGAAACTTGCCGTCTGCAGGTCGGCCTTGGGGTTGTTGCCGATGTAGAGGTTGATCCCGCCGTTGGCCGAGATCAGCACGAACTCCTTGCCGACGGTCCAGTTGCGCAAGGTAACCGGGAGGATCGCGGCAGCGGCGCCGAGCAAGACGAGCGCCGCGTGTCCCCACACGCTCCGCGCCGGCAGCCGCTTCCGCGCCGCCAGCGTCGCCCCCACGGCCAACAGCGCGATCATCGGCAGGTAGTTGGACCGCACGAGCGCCAGCAGGCCGGCCAGCACGCCGATCAACAACGCCGCCGTCGCGCGCGGATGCGTCAGCCAGCGCTTGACCGCCAGCGCCACCAGCAGTGTGAGCGTGATCGTCAACGCCGGGTCGAGCAGCTCGCCTTCGAAATAGATCAGCAGCCAGTAGCCGCCCATGATCGCCGCGGCGATCAACCCGCAGGCCCGCCCCATCAGCCAGCGCGCCAGCCACCACGTCAACGCCACGTTCAGCAGCCCCATGGCCATCTGAACCGCGATGACGGCCAGGATCGGCGACGGCCCGGCGGCCGCATAGATCGCCGACAGGAAGTATGTGTAACCGGGGGGCTTGGCAAACGGGGTGAATGCGATCAGCGGATTGGGACAGCCGCGCATCGTGGTCCAGTCGCCGGTGACGATCCCGCGCGCCCAGTAATCGTGAAAGACCGCATCGACAACCGGCACGCGCAGCGAGGGGTCGGCGATGAACTGGTGGAGGTAGGCAAGGCGCAACGCCGCGGAGACGGCGATGATCGCCGCCAGCGCGAGCCACTCCCAGCGAGAAACTGATGTCCGAAATGACTTCATGCCGCCGCAATCGCGGTTCTCAAGGATCAGCCGACAGGCCGTGTGCCGTGAAAGATTGTAGAGCGGCAGACAAGGTCTTCGAAACCCAAATCGACAAGGCCGGCGTCACGCATCCAGCCCGTGATTTCATCGGCGGTGTAGGTCTGGCCCTCGTCGGTGTTGACCAGCATGTTGACGCCGAACACGGCGGCGCACGCGGGAGCGTGGCGGCCGCGCAGGAGCGCGAATTCGTTGACGATCAGCCGGCCGCCCGGCCGAAGCGCCTCGGCGGCCTTCCTGATGATGTTCGCGTTTTCCTGAGGGCCGTATGCGTGCAGAAGCTGGGAGATCAACACGAGGTCGTAGTTCTCGCCGTAGTCGTCGGTGAGGGCGTCGCCGAGGCGGCGCTCGATGCGGTCCTCGAGATCGGCGGCCTCGATGTTCTCGCGGGCGACTTCCAGCGGCAGGATGCGGTCCAGCAGCGTCGCGTGGAGCTCGGGGCGGCGCCGGGCCAGCTCGATGCAGTAGGTTCCCGGGCCGCCGCCGACGTCGAGCATGCGATTGACGCCTGAAAGATCGAGCCGCGCGGCAAGCTCGCGCGCCGAAGGCCGGCTTCCCTCGTGCATGCCGCCGATGAACGCGCGGACCCGGGCTTCCTCGTCGGTTGCGTTGAGCGGCGGAAGCTGGCGCCGCCGACCCGTGCGCACGACATCGTCGAGCCGCCCCCATGAGTCCCACATCTGCCGCATGTGCATGATGAGATGCGTCTGCGACATGGCCCCGCCGCTGACAAGGATTTCGGCCCAGCGGTCGGCCACGCGGTAGCGGTTGTCATCGACCTCGAGCAACCCCACCCCGCCCAGCGCGCCGAGCAGAATCCCGACGGCGCGGCGGTTGTAACCGAGCTCGGCCGTCAGTTCCTCCTCGGTCATCGGCTTCCTTGCCAGCGCGTCGAAGATACCAAGCTCGACTCCCGCAAACATGATCCTGGATCGCCAGAATCCATGCGTCAGGGCTTCCATCTCGATCAGCGGAGGAGTGTGATTGCCCGTCATGTGCATCCCTCATGCGCGCTCGCAGGTTTCATGAATTGTGTTCGAAATCGGGTATGAATCTCTAAAGAGAATACGAGCGAACCCGCCAAAATACCAGTACGATTATGTTTAGAGCTGATTTTGAAATCAGTGGCTGGGGACCTGACCGAGCCAAGCGAAGAAAAATCCGGGCTGGAACAGAACTCTTGAGGGAATCGGGCGACGGAGGCAAGCTATGGGCAGGATCGCAAGATACGAATCCGCCGCGGGACAGAAATGGTTAAGTCTCAAAAACAATCCTCGCAAGACGCTCGTGAACCACTGCTGGCGGGGGTCGAGGATAATCCGGTTTACAGGCTGCTTCGAAAATGGGGAAACTGGCGGCGGTCGAATTTTCAGGTAAATCACCGGAGCGGAATCGATCAGTTATTCAATTTCCACGATTGGGTGTGGGACGACCTTGATGCGACGCCGCTGACGGCGCGCGATTACGCTCAGGCGCTGTGGGCAACGACGGTCGAGCCAGCAGGCAAGGGACAGATCGCCTATTTAGTCTTTTTGGCGTTCTTGATCGCAGCGCACTGCGTGCTTAACTGCTACGGGCTCGCGAAGAATTCCGCTGGAGCCGGATCGGCCGGGTATTTGATGTGGGCCGCATTGTTAGGCTATCAGTATTATGCATCTCGCGAACCGGCATCAAAGTTGCCTGCGTTAATCAAAAAAGCCAGCAATTCCAAGTCGGTTTTCAGCCAGCTGTTCGGACTCTATTCCAGCCTTTTTTATTGTGGCTTTTTTGCGATCCTCATTCTGGGCTGTGAAATAGGATTCGTATTCATACCGGCGAAAAACATGAGCACGGTTTTGTTAAAATATATTTCCGGAGCCGTGATCAGTTTTGGCGCCGGGTGGACGAGCGCATGGGTGTATCTGAAATATCTCAAGCCGTCCCGCATGCTTCGTTTTGAAGAACTGGTGACCGAAATCGATTTCCTGCTCAAGCAGCGGCGGCGCAACCGTGATGGTGAATCCGAACCGGCAGAAGCAGTTGGATGACGAAGGACTGGAAAGGCAAAACGATCGTGGACGATAAATCACTCCCCCCCGCGAGGCATTCAAAAAGGCTGACCGAGCAGCGCAATCCGGTATCGAGGGCGATCGACCGCGCGAGCGTGCACAAGGCGCTGGCGATCATGCAGACGGCCGATCGCAAGGCGGTCGCCGCGGTCGAGGCCTGCGGGCTGCAAATCGAGCATGCGATCGACATGGTGGTCGCGGCGTTCAAGCGCGGCGGGCGGCTCATTTACATCGGCGCGGGGACAAGCGGACGGCTGGGCGTGCTCGATGCCAGCGAGCAGCCGCCCACGTTCAACGTCCCGCCGGAGATGGTCCAGGGCGTGATCGCCGGCGGGTGGGACGCGCTGCGGCGGTCGATCGAAGGGGCCGAGGACAAGCCCGAGGACGGCGTGGCAGCCATGGACGAAAAGAACGTCGATGCGCGCGACGTGGTGTTCGGGATCACGACCGGCGGGCGCGCGCCGTATGTTCTGGCGGCGCTTGCCGAGGCGCGGCGGCGCGGCGCGGGAACGATCCTGCTCACCTGCACGCCGCCGCTCAAGGGCGAGGAAGACCTGGCCGACGTCCAGATCCATGCGCTCGTCGGGCCGGAGGTCGTGACCGGCTCCACGAGGCTCAAGGCCGGGACCGCGACCAAACTGATCCTCAACCAGGTGACGACGATCTCGATGATCCGCATGGGCAAGGTCTATGAAAACCTGATGGTCGATTTGCGGCCGGTGAACGCGAAACTCGTCGATCGCGCGCAGCGGATCTTGACCGAGGTCGCCGGGCTCAAACCCGAGCCGGCGCTCGAGACGCTCAAGGCCGCGGGCATGGATTTGAAGGTCGCGATCGTGATGGCGCTCAGCGGCCAGACCGCCGAAGGGGCGCGCAAGCTGCTCGAAAAAGTCGGCGGCCACGTGGCCGAGGCAATCCGCCGCGCGAAGGGGTGAACGACGCGCGGGGTGGTTTCTTTTTTGTCGCAGAGATGCAGAGAGAGGCTGAGAACGCTGAGAATTCTTTGTTTCTTTAACCACGGAAAACCTGGCGCTGCGGAGCCGCAACCAAAAATCCTGGATAAACACGAAATACACGAAAATAAGCACGAAAATTCACGAAATGCAGGATTTTTGCCGCAGACCACCGGCTGAGTTTGCGTTGAACGCCATCCATATATATTCACAATCCAGTCAGATTCGTTGGTGGCAATCCGACCAGGTGACCCCTTCAGGGTCAAATTCAAATGCCCCATTTGAGGAGGCGCTCAACACATTCGCCATTATCATGGAGGGCAAAAAGCATTCGCCCCTTGAAAGGGGGTTGGGGCACCTCTGATTTCGGGTCGGGTTTGGATCGGACATTGGGGGCTCCTGGGGTAGTGTCTCATGCTGATTACAGATTATCATTGGTGGAAGTGTGATCATGATCGAACCGGTAAACCGGTTCTGAAACTTCGGCGCATGTGTCCGGGGGTAGGTTCGGCTCGCAAGCTCGCCAAACCAACCCCCGGCTTAGGGATCGAACCACTTCGTGGTTCAAAAACATCATCGACTCCACTTTTGAGGCACTCCATTAGCAGGGTGTTGAGAAACGAATTTTATCGGTATTGCGTGTTCGGTCGTCCCTCCGGGACTCTCCATTTTGTTGGGCATTTTACCCGCCACTGCCGTGGCGGGCTGAAAGCGGCCGTCCCTGCGGGACTATTTCAACACCCTGCTAGTGTGATGAGGTCGCGCCTTCAGCGCTCCGGGTTCTATATGGTTGCTTTCCTGGGGCTTCGCTGCGCTTTGCCCCAGGCGGGGATGAATTCGCGCCGTTGGCGCTTGGGTTATTGGCAAAGATCGATTTCAAACACCACGCGCACGCCAATCTTTCACAAGCCCGGAAATAGCTGAAGACCGTTGAAACGGTCTCCGAATCAAGGGGTCGCCTAAACCCCGCGATGAATCGCGGGGTTACGAGGATTGGCATTGATGTTTGGCGGGAAGGGATAGGTGGCCTATCGGCTGGGGCGAACTTCGTTTATGCACGGACATGCCATATGTTAATCTAAAAACGACCGGAGTGATTCAGCGGGCAAGGATTTTTGGGAAGGTGTTCCATGACCGATCCGAGGCAGGACCCGGACCCGATTGAGACGCGCGAATGGCGCGAGTCGCTCGACGAGGTGCTGGAGCGCGCGGGCCCGGAGCGCGTCCGGCAACTGATTCACGCGCTGCGCCGGCACGCCTACGCGCGCGGCGTGACGTTGCCGTTTTCGGCCAACACGCCGTTCGTCAACACGATCGGCCCCGACCGGCAGCCGCACTACCCGGGCGATCGGGAGCTGGAGCGGCGCATCAAGTCGATCATCCGCTGGAACGCGATGGCGATGGTCGTGCGCGCCAACAAGGAGGCCGAGGGGATCGGCGGGCATATCTCGTCGTATGCCTCGGCGGCGACGCTGCTGGAGGTCGGGTTCAACCACTTCTTCCGCGCGCGGAACGAGTCGTTCACGGGCGACATGATTTATTTTCAGGGGCACGGATCGCCAGGGATTTACGCGCGCGCGTTCCTCGAAGGCCGCATCAACGAAGAGCAGATGGCGCATTTCCGGCGCGAGATGAGCGGCGGGCTTGCCAGCTATCCGCACCCGTGGCTGATGCCCGATTTCTGGCAGTTCCCGACGGTGTCGATGGGGCTCGGGCCGATCCAGTCGATTTACCAGGCGCGGTTCAGCCGCTACCTCGAGGATCGCGGACTGAAGGACGCCGACGACGCGAGGGTGTGGTGCTTCGTCGGCGACGGCGAGACCGACGAACCGGAAACGCTGGGCGCGATCGGGCTGGCGGCGCGCGAGCGGCTCGACAATTTGATCTGGGTCATCAACTGCAACCTGCAACGGCTCGACGGGCCTGTGCGCGGCAACGGCAAGATCATCCAGGAGCTGGAGGCGGATTTCCGCGGCACGGGGTGGAACGTGATCAAGGTCGTGTGGGGCAGCGAGTGGGACGAGCTGCTCGCGCGCGACGAAACAGGCCTGCTCATGCGACGCATGGACGAGATCGTCGATGGCGAGCAACAGAAGTATTCGGTCGAGGGCGGCGATTATATCCGGAAACATTTCTTCGGCAAATACCCCGAGCTGCTCAAGCTGGTCGAGCACCTGAGCGACGACTACCTGCACAAGATGCGGCGCGGAGGGCATGACCCGGAGAAGGTGTACGCGGCGTTCAAGGCCGCCGTCGAGCACAAAGGCGCGCCGTCGGTGATCCTCGCACAGACCATTAAAGGATATGGGCTCGGAGAAGCGGGCGAGGGCCGCAACATCACGCATCAGCAGAAGAAGCTCAACGAGGATGAGCTGCGCGAGTTCCGCACGCGGTTCAAGATCCCGATCGACGACGAGGCGGTCGCGAAGGTGCCGTTTTACCGGCCGCCCGACGACAGCCCCGAGATCCAGTATTTACAGCAGCGGCGCAAGGCCCTGGGCGGATACGTGCCCGAGCGCAAACAACGCGCGAAAACGATCGAGCCCGTCGAGCCGGAGATTTTCCGCGAATTCCACGAAGGCACAGCCGGGCGCGAGGTCTCGACGACGATGGCGTTCGTGCGCATGCTGACCAAGCTCATGAAGCACGAGCGCATCGGGAAATACGTGACGCCAATCGTGCCGGACGAGGCGCGCACGTTCGGCATGGAATCGCTGTTCCGGCAATTCGGCATTTACTCGCGCGTGGGGCAGCTTTACGAGCCGGTCGATTCCAGAAGCCTGCTCTACTACAAGGAAGCTCGCGACGGCCAGATCATCGAGGAGGGCATCACCGAGGCCGGCTCGATGTGCTCGTTCATCGCGGCCGGGACGGCCTATGCGAACCTCGGCCTGCAGATGATTCCATTCTTCACGTTCTATTCGATGTTCGGATTCCAGCGCATCGGCGACCTGATCTGGGCGGCCGGCGACCAACGCGCGCGCGGGTTTATGATGGGCGGGACGGCCGGGCGCACGACGCTCAACGGCGAAGGCCTGCAACACGAGGACGGCCACAGTCACCTGCTCGCCTACCCGCTGCCGAACCTGCTCGCCTACGACCCGGCCTACGCTTATGAGATGGCGGTGATCATCGAGGAGGGGATCGACCGGATGTTCGCGCGCGGCGAGGACGTGTTCTATTACATCACGATGTATAACGAGAACTACGCGCAGCCGGCGATGCCCGAGGGCGCGCGCGAGGGAATCCTCAAGGGAATGTACCGGCTTCGGGAGAGCCCCAAGGCGGGCGCGAAGCTGCACGCGAACCTGCTTGGAAGCGGGCCGATCCTGCCGGGGGTCGCGCAGGCGGCCGAACTGCTCGAGGACAAATACGGCGTCGCGTGCGACGTGTGGAGCGTGACCAGTTACAAGGAGCTTCACCGCGACGCGATCGCGACGGCGCGCTGGAACATGCTACACCCGCGCGACAAGGCGCGCGTGCCGTACGTGACCGAGTGCCTGTCGCAGCGCCGCGGCGTGACGGTCGCGAGCAGCGATTACGTGCGCGCGCTGCCGGAATCGATCGGGCGCCACGTGCCGGGGCGGTTCGTCACGCTCGGCACGGACGGCTTCGGCCGCAGTGACACACGGTCCGCCCTGCGCGATTTCTTCGAGGTCGATTACCGGTGGGTGACAATCGGGACATTGTCCGCGCTGGCGGCCGACGGCAAGATCGAAGCGGACGCGGTCGCGGCGGCGATGACGGAAATGGGAATCGATCCGGAGCGGGGAAACCCGGTGACGAGGTAGCCCGGGCGTGGGCGAGGAACAAGCAGACGAAAGGTTTTTCGATTACGATTACGATTACGAGCACGAGCACGAGCACGATTTTATTGCGGGAGGATGGGTGAATGGAGATCAAGCTGCCCAATGTCGGCGAGAACGTCGAGAAAGCCAAGCTTGTGCGGATTCTTGTCAAGCAGGGCGACACAGTCGCCAAGGACCAGCCGATCGTTGAAATCGAAACCGAAAAGGCGACGCTCGAGGTGCCCGCCGACAGCGCCGGAACGGTCAGCTCAATCAACGTCAGGGAAGGCGACGAAATCCGCGTCGGGCAGACGCTCATCACGCTCGAAGTCGGCGCGGACGCAAAGCAAGAAGAAAAACCCGAACCTCAACCACAAGCCGCCGAAGAAGCCGAAGAAGCCCCGGCCAAGTCCCACCGCGAAGTCGCCGCCGAGGAGGACTGGGAGCCTGCCTCCGCACTCCGCGCTCCGGTTTCGGCACTCCCGCCGGCCGCGCCATCGGTTCGCCGCTTCGCGCGTGAGGTCGGCGTCGATATCGGCAAGGTCCAGGGCAGCGGGCCTTACGGCCGGATTTCAGTCGAGGACGTGAAGGCCCACGCGCGGCGGGCATCGGGCGGGCCGGTTCCGGCGACGATGCCATCGCGGCGCGCGGAATTGCCCGATTTCAGCCGCTGGGGCGAGGTCGCAATCAAGGACATCAGCAACATCCGGCGCGTGACTTCCGAACGGCTCAGCCAGAGCTGGAACGCCGTCGTGCATGTCCATCATCAGGACATGGCCGACATCACGGAGTTGGAAAACCTGCGCAAGCTGCGCAACGAGAAAACGAGTGGCGTCAAGCTTACCGTCACGGCCGTGATCATCAAGATCCTGGCCGCGATCCTGAAAAAGCATCCGGCGATGAATTCGAGCTTCGACGCGGCGGGGCAGAAACTGATTTACAAGAAATACATCCACATCGGCGTGGCGGTCGATACGCCGCGCGGGCTGCTCGTGCCGGTGATCCGCGACGTGGATCAGAAAACGATCCTGCAGCTCGCCGACGAACTGGACGCGCTGGCAAAGAAGGCGCGCGACGGCAAGCTCACGCCCGACGAAATGAGCGGCGGCACGTTCACGGTCACGAACCTCGGCGGGATCAGCGGCACGCAATTCAATCCGGTCGTCAACTGGCCCGAGGTCGGAATCCTCGGCGTGTCGCGCGCGAGCAAAATGCAGGTCTGGACCGACAGCGGCCCGCAGTGGCGGCTCATGCTGCCGCTGTGCTTCGCCTACGACCACCGCGTGATCGATGGCGCGGATGGCGCGCGCTTCCTGCGCGACGTCGCCGCCGACCTCACGAGCCCGTTCGAACTGATGCTGGAGATTTAAGAGAATTGATTGTTTGAATGCTCCGCGTCTTTGCGGTTCAATTTCGGTCTGTCTTTCGATGTGACATACCGCACCTATTCCCCCTGAGGAGTTTGGATAAATGGCCGAGACCTTGAAAACCCAAGTCGTCGTGATCGGCGCCGGGCCCGGCGGGTATGCCGCCGCGTTTCATTCCGCTGATCTGGGGATGAAGACCGTGCTGGTCAACGCCGAGGCCGAGCCCGGCGGCGTGTGCCTGCTGCGCGGGTGCATCCCGTCCAAGGCCCTGCTGCACATGGCCAGGGTGATCGGCGAGGCGAAGCACGCGGAAGCCTGCGGCGTCACGTTCGGCGAGCCGAAGATCGACCTCGACAAGCTGCGCGCGTGGAAAGACGGCGTGATCAAAAAGCTGACGGGCGGCGTGAAGCAACTCGCCGGTCTGCGCAAGGTGCAATACATCCACGCTCGCGCGCGTTTCCTCGATGCGCACACGCTCGAGCTCACGCCCGGCGAAGGCGCCCAAAATGTTCCGGAGCGAATCGAGTTCGAGCACGCGATCCTCGCGACGGGTTCGCGGCCGGCCGTCCCGCCCGCGTTTCAAATCGACA
>JAJFUE010000151.1 GCA_021372575.1 bacterium
TCTCCGAAGAATCCGTCGATTCCATTGATTCCTTCTCAACCGAGGACGATTCCCCCACCACTCCTTCAGTCCTCCCAGAATCCTCCGTCCTCCCAAGAAACCGCTCCCGCTAAAAGTGGTAGGTCGGGTCTCCGACCCGACTCTTCTCCCATAACTCCCATAACCCCCATAACTCCCATGAGTCCCATAGGACCCATTCTCCCTTCCCCCCTCGCGCCCGCCGTGTTCCCCCCCCCCACGGCGCGCTTCGCCATGCCCATCTGTTCAACCACGTCCTTGAATATCCAACCACTTTGATTCAGGATAACTAAACAGTTCTTGGAGAGGGATCCCACTCATGACGCGCTTCAAACAACCTTCCTCCCAGATGTTGTTGATGTTCGTCTGGGTTTCCATCCTCTGCATCGTCCCTTCGCGCGCCGTCGATGTCAAAAACCCCCAACCCGGCATACCTGTCGTTTTCGACGAAAAGAATTCACTCGTCTGGGCTCCTCCGATCCGCATCAAACCCGATCGCACGACGGAAACCCTGACCGGTATTCAGCTCAACTATACGCTCAACGGCGCGAAACGCGTCTGGAGCCTGATCGGCCCAAAATATCCAATCGGATCGCAGGTGATCGACATCCGCTATTTCAGCCCGCGCGCGGCGTGGATCATCACGCGACTCGGCAAGGAATTCGGCGGCGCGGCGCTGCTCGATCTCGAGAATCAAAAGGTGGTGAAGGGCTATGCGATCAACGGCCCTTACTCCATCTCGCCCGACCACCGCTTCATCGCCTACACCTACCCGATCAGCGCCGTCCCACAGGACAAGGCCGTTTTCGTCAACAACGTGATGATCTACCCATTGGTCCAGTTGGGCGCCAACGTCACCGATGACCCGCGCCGCTACAGGGGGGCCAATGCAACCTGGATGAAGAAATCAAGCCAACCCGTCGGTTTCATCCACAATATTGGTTGGTGGCGTGGTTATGTTTCTGTGTTTCTAGAGGAGATCAACAGGGACAAGGTCCAGGCTGCGATCAACGGTAAAACCAGCGGTCGGTTTTTCAACTACTCCGTAAGCGGTTTTGATGAAGCATTCGCCGCCAAGAAGATTCAAATTGCGAAACTCAAAACGAAACGATCCGAAACCGAGCGTTGGGCTCGATCTGATTGGAGTTATATATACGACAAGGAGCATGGCGAAGGCGCGTTCGATAAAGCGATGAGAGGTATTAGTTTTGAAGCAGAAGTCAATTTAATCGGACGCACAGAATTAAAGGATCCGGCCAATTTGAAGTCAAGGGACGGGAACGTTATGATGGTCCGGGACAAACACTACATTGGCGAGAAAGTGTTTCCGAAGGAAAAGTTTTACTCCTTGAAGATCGGCACAACAAAAGCAGATGCGGTCAGGATGTTCCAAGAATTCGAATGCGATGTATTTGATGATGTCATCAGGGATGAAAACAACAAAGTGCAGGGCGGCCATCTTAACTGGTACACTCACGTGGGCTTTATATTTTTCCGGACCTACTATTGGAATCTGTATTACGATAAGAATTCGGTGATCATTTCAAAATCCGTTTACGAGGAAAAGTCCTGACATGCCCTCATTGTGATGGCACACCTCGCGTTCGAAGATCACAACGCGATGGTCGAACCGATCAATCGGTTCTTATGTTCAACAACAAAATCGACTCCAATCCCGAGACGCTCCAGCCGTTGAAAGTCGGCTGTCGCATGGCTCCTGCGCGTGGGACGGCCGTGATTACGGCCCCGGTTGCAGCCGATAGAAACTGAGGACCGCGCCCTTAAACGGGCGAACATCGGCGATCTTGTAACGGCTCGGCACGCCGGCCCCGTCGAACGGCGCGCGCGTGGCGATGCACAGGAACGGCGGCCAGCCCGGTTTGGCCCGGAATTCCTCCGGAACGAACCGGCGCGCCGTGACGTCGTACTCGGGCTTGCCGCAGCGCATGTAGTAATCCAGGCACGGAAAGTCGCGCGGATCGATGTAATACACCCCGAACTCGCCGAGCCGCTCCTTGGGGACGATTTGCTTGAACGTCTTCATCGCCTGCTGCCAGTCGTTCAGTGGCAACGTCCTCGAAAATAGAACCAGGCTCACGGCCAGATAAACCGCGATGGCCGTTCCGCAAACCCGCCGGATCCCGGCCCGCGGAATCAGCGAAATCGCAATGCCGTACAACGCAAAATAAAACGGCACGATTTCCATCAGGTAGCGCGGCATGTAGATTGATTTGATTTGCGAAATCGTCATCACCGAATAGACCGGCACGATCAACACGACCGGGATGACGCCGCTTTGCGGAAACCGGCCGTCGGCGCCGCGGCGCGCCACCGCCGCCCAAATCCCGAACGCGAGGCACGGAACGATCAGATACAGCATCGCAAGCGCGGCGATCGGGCTGTAATAGCTGTGCCATTCGCCCGCAACGTAATAAAAGAACGTGTCGGCGATAAAGTGATACGTCGCGCCGCGGGGCTGCATCTCCTGAATCCAGCCCGACGCGCCACCGGTAATCTGACCCGGAATCATCGCCAGGCACGGCATCACGAACAAAAGCGCCGCCGCATACGTCAACGTCCATCGGCGCCAGAACGCCCGCCCGTCGCGCAGCAGCAGGTAAAGCCCGTGCGCCGCCAGAACGAAGAACCCGAAATAATGGAAGTAGATGCAGCCGGCAAGGGCCGCCGCATACCCCCAATGCACGCGCCTGGACTCGCACCGGTCCTCGGCCCACACGAGCAGCAGCGTGCTCAGCACGGCGAACATCTCGAGCCCGCTGTACATGCGCGCCTGCGCGGCGAATTGCTCATGAAACGCCGAAAGCGTCAGAAACAGGCACGACCACAGCGCCGGCCCGCGGCCGGATACTTTGCGCACCAGCACGTAAAGCAGCGGCACGGTCGGCAGCGAGATGATCACCGACACCAGCCGCAGCGAATACTCGCTCACCGGGACGGCGCGCTGCCACAGCCACACCAACAGGAAATAGCCGGGCGGGTGCAGGTCGCGCGCGCAGTTCCGAAACAGGTCCGCAAGCGACCCGCCGGTAAAATCGAGCGTCAGCACCTCGTCGAGCCAGTAGCCCTTGAACGCGAACAGGCCGACGAAAATCGCCAGCTGCAGGAAGAAAAGACCGACGAGGAAAACGCGGTCGTCAAAGCCCGGTTTCCCCCCCGTGCCTGGAACGCTTTGATTCGACCGGACTGGCTCTTCGAACGGCAAGGCTCGGGCCTCTCGGCGGCAAAATCATTGGAAAATCCCGCTCAATCGACCGGGTCCGCCCATACTATATGGGGTCCGTTGTCGAACGAAAAGCGGAATCTCCGGGATTTCGCCGCCGCGTTCATGGATCGCTATCGACGGGCGGGATCAGACATACACGAATCGCAGGATCTTGTTCAATTGCGCGAGGTGCAGCAGCGAGGCCACCTTGGAACGACTCGGCAGAATCACTCGCAGGTTCCCGTTGCGGCTCAGCAGCACCGCATTGAGCGTCACGAGCATGCCGATCGCGTAACTATTGATCGTCGCCATCTGCGTCAGGTTCACGTCGCAGTAAATGACGCCCTTGTTGACCCGCTCCTGGACCATGTTGAACATCTCATCATGGTCCTCCGGCGAGAAATGATTACTCAACACGATCTCGATCGTCTTGTTGTCATTGACGAGCCGGCAACTGAAGTTCCCCATGGCCCCTACCCGATCCGCTGATTCTGCAACTGATCTCGAATCTCTCCGTACCACGTGTTGTATTTCTTCTCGTTCAGGTGCAACTCTTTGCCGTACGGGCGGCTCATCACCGCGGCCCATGTGCCCGGCTGCGTCCCGGCGACGATCGTGTTGCAGAAATGGTTCGCCAGCGCCACGATGCACAGCAACTGCTCGTGGTTCACGCACATGGGCAGTTGTTCCTCCAGGTCGTGATGGAACCGCGCAACCTCGGAAACGCTGTCATGCAGCTTCCATTTCCGGATCACCAGCCCGCCGACCATCATGTGATTGAAGAAATTGAAATTCTCATCCTCGAGCTCGTGCATCGGGGTCCCGCTGGCAATCGACTGCTGGATCATCGGTCCATAGACGTCCGGGTATTGGCGCATGATGATGAGCTTGCCGATGTCGTGCAGCAGCCCGGCGATGAACACCTCGTTTTGCTGGCTGAACGAAAGCGCGTTGGCCAGGTAAGTGGAAGCCATCGCGGTGGCCATTGAGTGATTCCATAGAAACTGCACGGAGGGATCGGAATCGTTGAAGAACTCGCCGGTGGCCGCGACCACGATCACGTTGCGCAGGTTGCGCATCCCGAGCCGGAATATCGCGTTGGAGATGCTCGTGACCCCCGTGCGCCCCGAGTAAAACGGCGAATTGGCCGTCCGCAGCACCCGCGCCGCCAGCGCCGGGTCCTTGCAGATCAAATCCTCGAGCTTCTGGTTGTTGGCCTCGGGGTCCTGCAGCAGGTCCAGCGCCTCGCTGGCAACCGTCGATATGAGCGGCAGATCCTGTTCGTCGATTTCAATGTTATATTTCATCCCAAGAATCCTTGATCAATTCCTTCAGCAAAGATTTTCCTGTTGCTGAAATAACATCTGATTCTTTTTTCGGCGGCCCGGCCCCGAAAGATTAACAGAAAAGGTTATTTTTGATGACTCAGATATAAACAATCCTCAGAGGGTTGCGCAGTCCCGCCTCGAACGAGCCTCGCCCGAACCGTTCGGTCTCCGGGTTGGCCGGCACGTTGGATTCAATTAACTTGAAACTCCTTGCATTCAAATGGGACTATCCACTTGCCCCCGAGGAGACGTTGACAGCTTCAATCGGCATATCAGGGAGTGTTGGATTCAATGGCAGACACGGCCGCCTTATCAACCGCGCGCCCATCGGTTGCGCCGCCTTCGAAAACCGGCAAGCGCATCATCGCGGTCGATGTTCTGCGCGGCCTGACGATCATCGCCATGGTGTGGGTCAACGACATGGCCGACCTCGTGCCGGTGACGCCCAAGGTGCCCCAATGGATGCGGCACATGGACGGATCGGTCAACGGCTTCACGTTTGTCGATCTGATCATCCCCATCTTCATGTTCCTTCTCGGCTGCTCCATTCCGCTCGCGATCGGCAAGCGCCTGCAACGGGGCGATTCGGCCGTCAGCATCGTCGCGCACGTCATCATCCGCGCGGCCGCGCTGATCGTCATGGGGCTGTTCGACGTCAACCGCGGCGGCGTCGGGATGCCCGGCTACGGCGTGATGGCGAACTGGCCGCTGGGGCTTTGGAAGTTCCTCGCGTGGTCGTTCATTTTCGTGGTCTGGCTGGACTTTCCGATCCAGTCCGAGGCCGGCAAATGGGCCAGGCGGATCGCCAGCATCGCGGCGCTTTGCGGGCTTGTCTGGCTGGCGTTCGTGTTCAGGGGTCCGAACTCGACCCCGCTCAAGCCGGTCTATTTCTCCACGTCCTGGTGGGGAACGCTCGGCCAGCTCGGCTGGGCCTACCTGATCGCCGCGCTCACGTGGCTCGTCTTCCGCAAGTTCCCGATCGGCATCCTCGTCGTGTTCATCGCCATGCACGCCGTCTATGCCGGGTGGGTGCTGGACAAGATTCCCGTGACGCCGTGGATCAAGTGGTTCGGCCGCTCCACGCTCACCACCTATACCGCCAACACGATCGCCGGGCTTTATATCGGCATCCTGCTGAGCCGGAATTCCGGCCCCATGCGCAAGATCCTTTCGGCGCTCGCGATGGCCGCGGCCGCCGCGGCCGCCGCGTTCGCGCTGCGAAACATCGGCGCGCCGCTCGGTGTCCACATGCCTTCCAACAGCTGGTCGTTGAGCGCAACGGCGATCGCGCTGGCCGCGTGGGCCGCGCTCTACTGGCTCACCGACGTTCAGGGATGGTTCACGAGGATCCTCGACCCGCTGCGCGTCGTGGGGCAGAACTCGTTGCTCATCTATCAGCTGGCGCGCTACATGATCTTCATCTATTTCCTGAGCGGGCTGACGTTCTATCACAAGCTGGCGACCCCGACGAACGTCGGCATCGCGCGGTCGGCATGCTACGCGCTGCTCCTTGCGGCGCTCACGTATTACGCGACGAAAAAGCGCGTTTTCCTGAAGGTGTAGCCCCCGCCGGCCATTCAGGATTAGAGCGAGAGAACAAAAGTCTTTCGGTAATGAGCCCGACCAGAATGGCTTCCGGTTTAGCGAATCGGGGATTGGTTCGATTACGATTACGAGCACGAGCACGAGCACGAACCGATAACTTTCGGCAAGCGTTCTTCGCACGCGCCCACTTAGCCCAAGGAGGCGAATACTCATGAAGTTCAGCCGCTGGTCGATCGTTTGCTTGCTGATGATTTCCGCATGCGCCGGAGCCACGCAAAAAGACAAGTCGCATCAAACGAGTGCCGCTCCCGCCGGCAGGGAAATCACCGTCGATGGCTTCGACGGCGCGGCGATCCAGGCCGCGGTGGATCGGGCCGCGCCGGGCGATGTCGTCTTCCTTCCGGCCGGCGATTACCTGTGCAGCCGCACGGTCACGGTAAAAACGCCGAATATCACGATTCGCGGCGCGGCCAGGCTGCAAAACGTCTGCGTGGTCGAGCCCGGGCCTGAGGACACGCCGCCGACATGGGACGCCATACCCTCGCGCTGCTTCGCGTCACCCGGCAACCTGAACCAGGTATTCTTCGCGATTTCCGCCGACGGCGTCGCGCTCCGCGACCTGGTTATCGAGGGCAATATCACGCACACGATGGGCCGGGGCATCGCGATCAACGCAGTGCGCCAGCGCAACCTGCTGGTCGATGGCTGCGAGCTCAAGCGCCACATGATCGGCGTGTCGATCACCGACAGCACCGACTCGCTCGTGCGGGACTGCTACATCCACGAGAACTATCGCAACGGCATGGGTTACGGCGTGATGCCGATCGGCAGAAACATGATGACCGGCGGATCGAGCGTGCGCATCGTCCACAATGAGTTCACGCTGCAGCGCCACGACATCGCGAGCAACAGCCCGCAGACGTGGTATCTCGCCGAGAACAATTACTTCCACGACAACGACATGTCGCAAAACCAGCCGAGCGTCGATACGCACCCGCAGGGCCAGATGACGCTCACCTGCATCGTGCGCGACAACATCTTCGAGAACTGCACGCCGGGCAGCCTGCGCGCCGGCCCGTCCGAGTGGACCGGCAACACGTTCGAGCAAAGCCGCAACAAGCGGCGCTACCTCGTCAGCTTCGGCATTCCGGCGCACAACGGCCGCTACATCCCCAACTGCACGAACCACGACCAATACTTCGGCGAGAACGACAACCGCTCGGGCGTGCCGATCGCCAACGTGCAGACGTGGAACTTCCCGCCGGTCAAATGGTCCGCCTACAGCCTGTTCATCGACGGCGAACTGTGGGAGGCGAAGCACACGGAACACCCCGCCTATGCCGAAGGTACGCGGCCGATGGTTGGCCACATGTTCTGGACCAAGCCGGGCGACAGGAAGGAAATCAACGAGATCGAGCCCGCCAAGCCCTACGACCTGCACGTGATGGCGGTCGATCCGCAGGGCTTTGCCGACATCAAGGAAATCGGCGTCCAGATCCGCGCCGAGGCCACGCGCTACACGCCCGGCAACGACGACGGCGTTTACGATGCGGCGGGCAACCTGTATTTCAAGGCGACGCCCAAGAGCCTCAGCGCGCGCAAGAAACCAGGCTCGGGCAAATGGTCGCGCGTCGGATTGCCGCTTTTATCGAAACCGTCATGGAAACAAAACGGCACACACCGCGTCGAGCTCACGATGCGCGTCACGCTTCCGACCAGCGTCAAAGGCCCGCAATGGCGGCTTCAGGGCTACGCGATCGACAACGAAGGCAACAAGCCGATCGAGGCCTGGTATGAAAAACAGGAAGGGTGGAAGTTCTCGATCATTCGATAGCTTGGGAGTCATTCGATGAAGCCTTCTTACAAAACCACCGCGCTAACCGTACTCGGTTTCGCATGTTTGTTTATTTTCGGATCGGCCGTTCTTTTCGTTTCAAAACATTTCCGCCCCCATGGTCAGCTATCTGGCAGTGAACTGGTCGCGTTGCTAATCGCGGTAGCGGCCCTGATGTCGATGCTGGCCATCTACCTGGTAGTCTCTGACGCAAAAGAACAGCACAGAGCGCTCGCCGAACTGGTTAAAAAGTTCGAGGTCATCAGGTTCCATATCAACTCCGCTTACCCGTATCTCGATCGCGACAACTTCTTTGAACTGGAGCCTGATGAAAAACTTGTTGCGGTCGATATTTCGTGGCGTGGCCCCACGGACGAAATGTTATTGAACGACATCGAGATCATCGATTCCGAAACGGAAAATCCCGAGCAGCAGGAGCATCATTTTTTCAAGCGCGCGGAAATCGTTTTCCTGGATGCCGCAACCGGCAAACCCGTGGAACACGTCGCATACCGGATTCCTTCCGAGTTCCGCTTCCTTCTCGTGACCCCGGTGCCGTCCAGATTAAAGGCTTTTAAATTATTGTATTGGAATTATGAACTCACACCGCGGCCGATTCGATTGTCCGACGAAGCCCCGACAGATGGTGCTCAACCCACCGCCGACGACTTTCGCAAATTCAGCAGGGTTTGTGATGAGATGCCCGATGGCGCTGACGCCGCTTACAACGAAGCCCTGAACCTGGGCGACAGAATCGAAGTGAATGCCGCATACCCATACGGCGGGCTGCACTTTTGCGCACCGGAACGGAACGAGAAGACGATCGCCATCGACATGTGGATTCAAGGCATGAACAAGAATGTTCTGATCGACAGAATCCAGCTTCTTGATCCGGAAACACGCCAAATCATCGATTACAACAAGACCCTGCTTAATTATGTTTTTCTTGATCCGGAGTCCGGTCAGGTCTGCAAACCCGCGCTCGAGCCGCTTACGCCGATCGTTCGCATGCTGTTCATCTACAATGTCCCGGCAAGAACGAAATCGATGATCTTATCGCTGTTGGGCAGTATCCTCGCGTTTGAACCCGTACCGATTCAGGATTCCGAACCGGCGGATGCTCCGCGGCCGACCGAGGCCGATTTCAGAACGTCCCGAGCGGCTTTTGAGGAAATGTTGATTGGCGAAGATGAGCCGGACAGCGAGGAGATCGAAGACACGATCAAGACGACCGACGAATAAGATAACGGCATAAAACAATAATAATCATCTCCTATTAACAGGGTATTGAAAAACGAATTTTATCCGAATGGCGTGTTCGGTCGTCCCTCCGGGACTCTCGATTTTATTGGGTTTTTTACCCGCCACTGCCGTGGCGGGCTGAAAGCGGCCGTCCCTGCGGGACTATTTCGACACCCTATTAAAGATCCCGTGAGACGTGGAATTCATTGCACAGAGGGGAACAGAGAAAACGGAGAAATTCTCTGTTGCCTCCGTTTCCTCCTGTTTCATTTGTGTCATGCCCTCTATCGTTATTCCCCTTCCGCCACAATCCGCGTCCCTCTCGTTTCGGGGAGCATCCAGACCCAGAAGCCGGTGAAGATGGCGAAACCGGCGGCCAGCGAGATACCTCCGCCGAGACCGTAGCGGGCGGCGACGATCGTGATGATCCATGGCGTGAAGAACTGCACGCCCCGGGCGAGGTTGAACACCGTGCCCATGATCGTGTTGCGCATCTGCGTCGGGAACAACTCGGCGCAGATCGGGCCGTAGCCGGAGAAATTCCCCGTCCCGAATCCGACCATGAACATGAACAACAGCGTCAGCATCGGCCACACGGCGATCGCCGTCCAGAACCACGTCACCGCAAGCAGCCCCAGCGCCCAGATCGCCGAGAAGATGCTGTAGGCCAGCCGCCGGCCTTTCGCGTCGGCGATGAACCCGAACGAGAAGTAGCCGAGGAACCCGCCCAACTGCGTAACCAGCAGCCACACCCCCGACTTGGCCATCGAGAAGCCGAGCCTGTCATAGAGGTATTTGGGCAGCCACGTGTAGGTGAACCAGTAGGCCGACATGTCGGTCAGCGACAGGATCATGGCGAGATAAAAGAAGTGGCGCAGTTGCGGCGTGCGGAACATTTCGAGGAGGGGCCGTTGGCCGGTCGTGGGCACGCCGCGCCGGCGCTCGAGCCACACGTCGGACTCCGGCATGCCGCGGCGGATGAAGCAGACCATCAGCGCGGGAAGGACGGAAAGGAAGAAGCAGCCGCGCCAGCCCCACTCGGGGCCGAAGTTACGCGCGATGGCGGGCTCGACGAAGCCGCCGACGATCGCCGCGAGCGCGATCCCCAGCGGCGCGCCGGTCTGCATGTAGGCCGCGTAGCGCGCGCGCATGCGGGCGGGGAACGTTTCGCCGACGAGCGTCTGGCCGGTGGCCCACTCGCCGCCCACGCCCAGCCCCGTGATGATCCGGAACACCAGCAGCCACACGACCCCATGCGCGAACCCGCACATCAGGGCCCCGATGGAATAGACAAGAATCGTCCACGACAGGACGGCCTTGCGGCCAAAGCGGTCGGAGAGCCAGCCGAAGGCGATGCCGCCCAGCGCCGTGGCCGCCAGTGACGATCCCAGCACCAGCGACAGCGCATCGTCGCTCAGCCCCAGCGTCTGCTTGATCGGGATCAGCAGGAACGAAAACAGCATCAGGTCGTAGAAGTCGAACATCCACCCGGCCCACGACATGCCGAGGATCGTGTAATGGGCGCGCGTGGGCCGCTCGCACTGGTTGAGCAATCGCGTCGCCGTGCATGGATCCGCTTCGGGCATCATGGTTCGCCCTCGCCAAATGAATTTTACGCCATTCCTTGAATTATCGGGGATCGCTCCCGTCATGTAAATCAATAATCCCCGCAAGCCCCGCAACGCGGGTCCGTGAAAAATAAGGCGTAATCCTCTCGCAAGTGCCGGGGGTCACTGTTTAAGATACGCGCTCAAGAGAGTGACGCGCAAAGTGGCTAATATGAAAATCAGATGCCGATAAAATTCGTGTTGAAACATTTCCTCTGCCGAAAACTCAGGGCGGCGGATTCCGCCTGCCTGCGCTGATCGTGGATGAAAAACCGGACGGGAGAAATCATGATGCGCGGTGAAAAGAAACTCAGCCGGGCCTTCCGCCTGGCAATCATGGCGGCGTGGGTCCTGATGACGCCATGGCTCGCAAACGCGGCGGCCGACGCGGGAGACGTGGCCGCGGCGCGGGGACTGGTCGCGCGAGTCCTGCCACGCCACACCGGCCAGGTCGAATGCGAACTGATCGCGCCCGAAGGCGGGAAGGATGTTTATGAGATCGAGTCGCGCGACGGCAAGATTGTGCTGCGCGGCAACAACGGCGTCAGCCTCGCCAGCGCCTTGAACGAATACCTCAAATACACGGCGCATTGCCAGGTTTCCGCCTGCGGCAGCCAGATGAACCTGCCGGCGACGCTGCCGCCGGTGACAGGCAAGATTCACCGCGTCGCCACGGTCCCCCGCCGCCTGATTTACAATTACTGCACCTTCGGCTACGCCATGGCCTGGTGGGACTGGCCGCAGTGGGAACGCGAGCTGGACTGGCTCGCCCTGAACGGCTTCAACCTGCCGCTGATCGTCACCGGTCAGGAAGCGGTCTGGATCAACACGTTCACGCAATACGGCTACAGCGAGGCCGAGATCCGGCGCTGGCTGGGGAGCCCCGCCCACTTCCCGTGGCTGTTCATGCAGAACATGGAGAGTTTCGGCGGCGAGCTGCCACAGGCCTGGGTGACGCAACGCACGGAACTGGCCCGCAAGATCATCGGCCGCGCCCACGAGCTCGGCATGGACGTCGTCCTGCAAGGGTATTACGGCATGGTGCCGAGCGGATTCGCCGAGCGCCACCCACAGGCGCGCGTCCTCGCGCAGGGGATATGGTGCCGCACGTTCAAGCGGCCCGATATGCTTGATCCGGCCGATCCGATGTATCCGAAGATCGCGGCCACGTTCATGAAGGAGCAGGAAAAGCTGTATGGGCGCGCCGGGTTTTACGCGGCCGATCCGTTCCATGAGGGCGGGGTCTCCAAGGAGGTGAAACTGGACGACTGCGGGCGGCGTGTATTCGCCGCAATGCAGGCGGCCGACCCGGGCGCGATCTGGGTCAAGCAGTGCTGGCAGACCGACAACGCGAAGATGCTTTCGACGATTCCGGCCGATCGCGTCCTGGCGCTCGACCTATGGGCCGAGGCGAGGCCGTTCTGGCCGGGAAGCGCATTCAAGGGGAAATCATGGGTCTGGTGCGTGCTGCACAACTTCGGGGGCAACGTGGGGCTGAACGCCGATCTGCAGCGCATGGCGACGGCCTTCCCCAAGGCCCTGGCCAGCCCGAACAAAGGCAGGCTCGCGGGTTTCGCAATGGTCCCCGAGGGCCACGGCAACACCCCCGTCGTCTATGACCTCGTACCCGAATTCATCTGGAAAAGCGAGCCCGCCGATCTCAACACATGGATCCCGCAATATCTCGTTCGGCGTTACGGCGCGGACAGCGCACAGGCCCGCGCCGCATGGGAAGGACTCCTCGACACCGTCTATGCCGTCCCCTACACCGTCAACGAGGCGCCGTCGAATGCGTTCTTCCAGGCGCGCCCGCTGCGGGGTGAGAAGGCGCGCACGTGGAGCACGACCAAGATCCTTTACGACGCCGCCGCGCTGGAGCGGGCATGGGAGTCACTGCTCGATGCCGCCCCGCAGTGTGCGGCTTCAGATGGCTATCAATACGATTTGGCAGACGTAACCCGCCAGGTGCTGGCGGACCTGAGCCGGCCGCTTTACGATCGCACGCAGGCCGCAGTTGCACAAAAAGACCTCGCTGCATTCGATAAGGAACGCCGGGCGTTTCTTGAACTCATGACCGATATCGACTCTCTGCTCGCCACCCGCCGCGAATTCCTGCTCGGGCCATGGCTGGCTGACGCGCGCCGTTGGGGAACCACTCCCGAGACTCAAAACCTGCACGAGTGGCAGGCGCGGCTGCTGCTGACGCTGTGGAACGACCAGCCCGGCACCGACCTGAACGACTACGCCAACCGCCAGTGGAGCGGCCTCGTGCGAGATTATTACCGGATGCGCTGGGAGATGTATTTCAAGGCGCAGGCACTTGCGCTCAAATCCGGCAAGCCGCTGGATGAGGAGAAGTTCCTTGCCGAACTTGGCGCCGCGGAAAAAGCCTGGACACACGCGACCAACGCCTACCCGACCGAGCCCGTCGGCGATACGGTTGCCGTGGCCCGGCGCCTGAAGGAAAAATACAGAGCGGTGCTGCGGGAAGTTTACGGCAGCCGCTGATACGAATATCCGTAGTGCTTCCCGGGCGGAGCCCGCATCCATCACCGATGGCGCAGTAGCGACCGGCCGGCGGACCGGAGACAAGAAAACCCCACCGGCGTTTTGCCGACGGGGTTTTTGTATCGCTTTGAAACTCAAGTGGTGCCGGGAAGAGGACTTGAACCTCCACACCCTTTCGGGTACAAGATCCTTAGTCTTGCGCGTCTGCCAGTTCCGCCATCCCGGCACCTGAACGCACCTTGCGGCGCGCTCCAAAACTCCACCTAATCAAAATCCGCCGCCGCTCTCAAGACTTTTCTTGCGGGTAATTTTCGAGCCACGCCATCCGTCAGGGCGAAACGTCATCGGGAACGGACACGCCATCAACCGGCGGCCGCCCCCGGACGATACAAATCCATATGAAACGCGAGGCTTTTTTTGTATGCTTCTGCGTCAAGAAGCCAATGAAAATCAGCGGCATGTTTCGCTTGGACAGGTGGAGAAATATGGGGCCCAACACGTCGCACTCGCCGGTCAGGATCTGCGCGGGACTGATCCTTGCCATGATTCTGATCGCCTCCTCCCGCGGGCTGACCCCGCCCGCGCCCGGCCAGATCGACGCCTATAAAAAGGACGGTTCGTTCGAAAAACGCCGCGCCTTCGCCGAAAAGCTCGGCAATCATCGCGTCAGCCCGGATCTCGTCAAATTGAAGCAGGCCGAGCTCTCCGGCGGCCCCACGCTGCAAGGCTTCCCGTACGCGACCGGCCTTCAGTCCAAGGGCACGCCGCGCATCGTGGTTCTGCCGGTCGATTTCCCCGACTACCACGCCACGATTGACGACTACACGATCAGCGATCGCCTTTTCGGCAACGGCGACGGCGATCCCGGGTACGCGCCCTACGAAAGCATGACGAAGTATTACAAGCGCTCCTCGTATAACCAGCTCACGATCCAGGGCGACGTGATGCCGCGCCACCGCGCCTATCACAACCGCAGCTATTACCAGGACAACGCCGGCGCGCTCATTTCCGAGACGCTCAACGCCCTCAATTACAGCCATGATTTCTCGGTCTATGACAACAACGGCGACGGCAAGATCGATTATTTCATCCTGTTCTGGACCGGGCCCGACGAAGGCTGGGCCAGCTTCTGGTGGTCGTGGAACAGCAACATCACCGACCCAAACTGGAAAATCGACGGCAAGACGCTCGGCAATTTCAGCTGGATCTGCGAGAACAATTGCATTTACAGCTACAACAAATTCGACCCGCGCACCGCGATCCACGAGACCGGCCACGCGCTCGGCCTGCCCGACTATTACGACTACGACAACAGCATCGGGCCCAAGGGCGGCGTCGGCCAGACCGACATGATGGATTGCGGCTGGCACGACCACAACGCGTTCAGCAAATGGCTGCTCGGGTGGATCACGCCGGGCATCGTCGGCGCCACCGGAAGCGTCGCCAAATCCACGCTGCGCCCGAGCGGCCTCTACGGCGACGCCGTGGCGATCATGCCGGGGATGAGCGCGTCCAATCCGTTCGCCGAGTTCTACATGGTGCAGAACCGCGCGCACAACACCAAGACGGCGAGCAACGATTACTACATGCCCGGCGAAGGCCTGACGATCTGGCACGTCGATGCACGGCTCAATTCGACCAACGACAATTTCCGCTACGACAACAGCTACACCGACCACAAGCTGCTCAAGCTGATGGAGGCCGACGGCGGCAATCACATCGAAAAGAACCAGCTCGCCGCGCAGGCCGATTTCTACACGGCGAACACGTACCTGTCGCCGATCTCGACGCCCAACAGCTCGAATTACCTCGGCGCGCGCACCGGCGTCACCGTGTTCAACATCGACCCCGTCACGATCGCGTGGCCGTTCCCGCCCGCCGGCACCCATAGCGCGCAGTTCGTGAACGCCGCGTCCTCCAAAAACTGGATGGACATCGGCAACGCCGTCGAGAACACGAAGCTGAACTGGGACACCGGCGGCAGCAGCAGCGCATACACATGGTTCGGCCAGACGACGACCTACATGAACGGCGGCGACGCGGCCGAGTGCATGCCCCCCGGCAATGGAAACAACGTCACGATGGGCTCGCGCATCACCGGCCCCGGCCCGCTCACGTTCAACTGGAAGGTCTCATCCGAGCCCAACAAGGACTGGCTCGAGTTCTACATCGACGGCACGCGCCAGGACCGCATCAGCGGCGCCACGAACTGGGCGCAGAAAAGCTACAACATCACCTCCGGTTCCCATTACATCATGTGGAAATACATCAAGGATTCCGCGGGCTCGAGCGGCTCCGACTGCGGCTGGATCGACAACGTCCAATACGCCTTCATCCCGTTCAACATCGCAATCGACGACAACATCACCACATGGACTCAAAGCGGCAACGCAGTCTGGTTCGGCCAGCAGGACGACTTCACGTTCGGCGGCAGCGCCGTGCGCTCCGGTCCGATCGGCGACAACCAGAATTCCGCGTTCTCGGCGACCGTCACCGGGCCGGTGAACGTCGATTTCGTGTGGAAGGTCTCGTCCGAGCGATACGACGTGCTCAAGCTCCAGCTCGACGGCACGAACTATGCATCGATCAGCGGCGAGACCGACTGGACCACCAAAACGCTGCAACTCGGCTCGGGCACGCACGTCCTCAAATGGCAATACATTAAGAATTCGTCGGGCAAAGCCGGCCAGGACTGCGGCTGGGTCGATCACGTCCGTTTCAGCACGCCGAACCTCTCGGCCGGGGTCGATAACTACGTGCTGCCGTGGCTCAGCATCGCTTCGACGGGATGGAAATACACCACCCTCGTCAAACACGACGGCGTCGATTCGGTCATCTGCAACAGCCTCACGCAAGGCCAGAAGGCAACGCTGCGCTCGATCGTGACCGGCCCCGGCACGCTCAAATTCTGGTGGAAGGAAAACACCACGAGCCCAAGCGGGTATCTGCAATTCAAGGTTGACGGGGCGTATTCGACCGCGGCTTTCGATGAAGATTGGGTGCAGAAGACCGTCGCGATCGCCGACGGAACGCACCTCCTGGAGTGGATTTACCAGCTCGACGAAACCGCATCCGATTACGCCGCGGTCGATCAGGTCGAATACACGCCCACGAATCTGTCGCTCGCCGAGGCGCTCGACGCGCCCGAGATCACCTGGACGACATGGGGCAACCCCAACGGCTGGTCGGGCGTGCTGATGGAAAACGCGTTCGGCATGGATTGCGCCCGCAGCGGCGTGATCCCGGATGGCTACAACACGTTCCTCGAGGGCACGGTGAAGGGGCCCGCGCTGCTGACGTTCAACTGGAAGGTCTCGTCGCAGCCGCGCGGCACGGACTACTTCGCCCACGACGACCTCGAGTTCTACCTCGACGACAAGCAGGTCGATGAAATCAACGGCGAGGTCGGCTGGCAGACGAAGCAATACCTGCTGGCCAAGGGCGAGCACAAGCTGACGTGGGATTATTACAAGGACAGCACGATCAGCGCCGGCCAGGATTGCGGCTGGGTCGATCGCGTGCGCGTCGCGGCGCTGCCGAGCCTCAACGACGCCCTCGACAACAGCTCGCTCATTTATTGGTGCGGCGGTTCGGCCGACTGGCTCGGCCAGCCGCTGCTCTCCTATTACGGCGGCTCGTCGGCGAAAAGCGGCGAGATCGTCAAGGGCCAGAAATCGACGCTCGTCACGAGCATCACCGGCCCCGCGCGCGTCGGCTGGTATTGGAAAATCTCGGCCAATTCGATGAATCGGCTTGAACTCTGGATCGACGGCAAGTATCAAATTTCGGTGGCCGGCAGCGTGGATTGGAAAGCCGAGTCGTATTACATCCAGCCCGGCGCGCACACCGTCGAGTGGCGTTACTGCAAGAACAGCGTGTTCACCGACGGCTCCGACTGCGGCTGGATCGACCGCATGACCGTCACGAGCGTGCCCAAGGCAAACACTCAAAGCTGGGCTCTCTACGAGTAGGCCTCGTTCGGAGCGCAACTCGATGTTGAGCGATGTTAGTGTGCGGTGTTGACCCTGTAAGGGTCATAGGGTGTGGTGTTCCGACAATTCCTTGATAAATGCCCGCTTTAGCGGGCTGAACGGGTTGCCACCGGCTTCAGCCGGTGGTTTTCGGCTCATTGTAGAAATTTTCAGCCGGCTTTAGCCGGCTTCTCGTTAACCGGCTTTAGCCATCAAATGCAAGAACCCTTGCATCCTTCCGGTCCTAAACAGATAACATTTAATTGCATGCCACGTTTGGCAAACGCGGCCTACCCGACCCAGGACTCAGCACTTTGTTTGAATACCTTCTCCGCCGCCTTGTTCAATCGCTCGTCGCGCTGTGGGCGATCTCGGTCCTTGTGTTCGTGATGATGTTTGCGATCGGCAACCCGGTCGCGACGCTCCTGCCGCCGACCGCGACCGATCGCCAGCGCGCCGAACTCCGCCAGCAATTGCATTTGGACGATCCACTGCCGGTGCAATATTTCTCCTACATTGGCCGCATGCTGCACGGCGATTTCGGCCATTCCTACTACACCGGCCGTCCGGTGGCACAGATGCTCGCCGAGCGCGCCCCGGCCACGATCGAACTCGCGATGCTCGCGATGATCTTTGCGGTCTGTGCCGGCGTGCCGCTCGGGATCTTCGCCGGCGCTAAACCAAACGGCGCTGCGTCCAAGTTGTCGATGACCGGATCGTTGCTGGCGATCTCGATGCCGAGTTTCTGGCTCGGGCTGCTCCTGATGATGATCTTCGGCGTGTGGCTGCGCTGGCTGCCGCCGCAGGGCCGCGGCGAAACGGTGAACGTCTTCGGCATCGGCTGGTCGTTCCTGACGCTCGACGGCCTGCGCCACCTGATCCTGCCGGCGTTGACGCTCGGCCTGTATCATCTCGCGATGCTGATCCGCCTCACGCGCAGCGAGATGGCGCGCACGCTTCAGCAGCCGTTCATCCGCGTCTGCCGCGCGCGCGGCCTGTCCGAGACGATGGTGATCGGCAAACACGCGCTGCGCAACACGCTCATCCCCGTCGTCACGGTCGTCGGCCTGCAATTCGGCGGCCTGCTCGCGTTCTCGGTCGTGACCGAAACGATCTTTAGCTGGCCGGGTCTCGGCAAACTGTTAATCGATTCGATCCACGTCGATCGCCCGCTGGTATTCGCCTACCTGCTCATGGCCGGCATCGTCTTCCTCGCGATTAATTTATTGGTGGATTTAACCTACTCGCTCATCGACCCGCGCATACGACTCGCAAAGAGATAGGTCGGGGCTGTGACCCGACTCCGGCGTCAACGTCGGGTCACAGACCCGACCTACCCTTCTTCCCGATCACTGATCCGCCGCAGCATTTCGAAATTGCACAGCCTGAATTCGGGTTCGCCCTGCGCGTCGAGGACCAGGTTCTTGTTGGAATCGAGCGTCAGCAGGAAGTGGTGCTTCGACAGGTTCACGTAATCGTATCCGAGCTCGGTCAAACGCTCGATCGCGCGCAGCGTCAACCGGCGCAGGTCGTCCTCGGTGAGCAGGCCGCGCTCGTACGCCTGCAGCGCGTTGATGCCCTGATAAACCTCGCCGCTGCCGCTGGCGAGCATTTCGTCGGTGCCGTTCCAGTAGCCCCAGATCTTGATGTAATCGCGCTCGGGCCGCAGGATCGGCTCGCCCTCGGGCGTCTTGAGGTGCGCCAGCCGCATGAACGCGCGCATGTCCTGCGGCAGGTCGGGGCCGCTCGTGCGCGTGCCGGTCATGTAAATCGCGCGCGGATACGTGACCGGGAAGCCCTGCCGGCCGAGCTCGAGCGCCAGCGCGAATTCCTCGAACGGGCTGTTGTAGCCGGCCTTGATCATGCGCCGGCCCTGGTAATCGAGCTTGATCGGCTTGGGGATTTCGCCGACGCGCGACGTCTTCCACACGAGGTGGATGTTGTCCTTCGTGAGCGTATAATAGACATGGTGACTGTCCGACATGCGCACCTGGTTGGTCGCGCGCCAGCGCTCGGGCTGGAAGTAATCGAACAGCTTGGCGTCACGGCCGACGATCCACAGCCGGCCGTTCGTGCTTTCGACACGGCCGAAAATGTAATCGACTCCGAGTATGTTCACGCTCGTGAGGTTCGACGGCAACGGCTCCACGGACTCGCGCAGGCGGTCCTTCTGGCGGCGCAGATACTCGCTGCGCTTGGCTTCGCGGATGCGCTCCTCGTGCTCGGGCGTGCGCTGAAGCAGCTCGAAATCGACGAGCGCATACGAGATCTTGCCGTGGTGCCGCACGAGTTGGCCATCCAGGTTTTTGCGCACGATGATGTGCGCCGGCTTCATGTCCGCGACCTGAAAGCCCTTGGCGTGAATCTCGGCATCGACGCGGTAGGTCAGTTGCTCGAGCTCATCGTCCGGCAGGCCCATTTCCTCGAACGTCTCGGCGGCATCGGTTCCCTTGATCCATTCGTAAATGACGATGTATTGGCGCAGGATGTCGATTTCGACGCCGGGGTGGCTGCGCACCTTGCGGTTGACCTTGTCGCGGGAGCGGCCGGTCTGCCACAGTTGCCAGCGCTGCGGCGGCACGTAAATTCCGAGCGGCCGGTGCGTGAGGATCAGGGTATCGCGCGGGCCGAAATCACCCTTGCGCAACTGCTCGACGAGCGCGAATTCCTCGAACGGCGTGTTGAACTCCGCCGACAGGAAATCTTCGAGCACCTTGGTCTCGAGCGGAACGTCCTGCCCCATGCGCGACCATTTGACGACGATGTCGGCCGATCGCCCGCGCACGCGCTTGGTCTGGATGCGATAGATCGTGCTCGTGCCCTTGAGGCGCTCGCGGTGCTGGCGGAACCATCCGCGCTCGAACCAGCTCTCGGGCCTGATGTTGTCGAGCAGCGTCTCGCCGTGCCGCGTCACGTACAGGTCGCCGTCGTCGCGCGTCTTGAGGTGCAGGTAATTGACGCCCAGGATATCGACGCGCTCGGCGCCGGCAAGGACATCGGAAGTGGTTTCGGCAGTGCTCATGAAATCAGTATGGCAAATCGCCACCCCGAAATAAATTCCAAATCCGAATGCAGGTCACGAAAGACACGAAAGAACCCACGAATTTCACGAAAATGTATTGTGCATGAAATCTGGAATCTTTGATTCGATCATTCGCCTCATCTATTAACATTTTCGCGCCCTTTCGTGAAATCATTTCGTGCCTTTCGTGACTGTATTTGTTGTTCTCCGCATCTCGGCCCATCTCTGCGTCTCTGCGACGAAGATCCCGCGTGACCTGCATTTGATTTTTCGCTTTTGCCTTCCCTTTCCGCCGGCGAGGCATAAAATGAATGGCGGGTGTTATTTTATTTGCGAGGTGCGATGTGGACCGTTCGACCGTGACCGAAGAACAAATCGAAGAGTTGACCCCGCGACAAATTGTGCGCGAGCTCGACAAATACATCGTCGGCCAGGGCGAGGCCAAGCGCGTCGTGGCGATCGCGCTGCGCAACCGCACGCGCCGCCGCCGCGTCGATGAAAAAATGCAGGAAGAGATCTACCCCAAGAACATCATCATGATCGGCCCAACCGGCGTCGGCAAGACCGAGATCGCGCGCCGCCTGGCCCGCCTTGTCGGCGCGCCGTTCGTCAAGGTCGAGGCCAGCAAATACACCGAGGTCGGCTACGTCGGCCGCGACGTCGAGTCGATGGTGCGCGACCTCGTCGAGACCGCCGTCAACATGCTGCGCGAGCGCATGGCCGCGCAGGTGCGCCCCAAGGCCGAATCGCGCGCGCGGTCGCGCCTCCTCGACTTGCTGACTTCCTCGTCCGGTTCGCGCCGGCGCTTCATCAGCGGTTTCGGCGGCCATGAGGACGCCATCGTCGAGGAAGAAGAGAGCGAGGAGCGCACCGCCTCCCGCGAGCAGCTCGGCAAATTGCTCGACGAGGGCCGCCTCGACTCGCGCGAGGTCGAGTTCGAAATCAGCGCCAAGCCCGGCGTCGAGGGCATGTTCGGCATGATCGGCATCGACGAGCAGATGCTCGGCAACGTGCGCGACATGATGGAGAAAGTCATGCCGCAAAAGCGCCGCATGACGCGCATGACCGTGGCCGAGGCGCGAAAACTCCTGATCGACGAGGAAATCGAGCAGATGCTCGACAAGGACAAGATCCAGCGCGAGGCGATCAACGCCGCCGAGCAATACGGCATCATCTTTGTCGATGAGATCGACAAGATCGCCGGCCGCCAGTCCGGCGCCGGCCCCGACGTCAGCCGCGAGGGCGTCCAGCGCGACATCCTGCCGATCGTCGAAGGCTGCACGGTCTTCACCAAGTACGGCGCGATCAAGACCGATCACATTTTATTCATCGCCGCCGGCGCGTTTCACGCAACGAAGCCCTCAGACCTCATTCCGGAACTGCAAGGCCGCTTCCCGCTGCGCGTCGAGCTCGACTCGCTCACGATGGACGACATGCGCCGCATCCTCGTCGAACCCGAGAATTCTCTAATTAAACAATACATCGCGCTCATGGCGACCGACGGCGTCGAATTGTCGTTCAGCGAAGACGCGATCGACGAGCTCGCGCACTCGGCGAGCGAAGTCAACCGCATGACCGAGAACATCGGCGCGCGCCGCCTGCACTCGGTCCTCGAGCGCGTCCTCGAGCCCGTCAGCTTCGACGCCCCCGACCAGGTCAAAGGCAAATTCACCATCGACCGAGCCTACGTGAAAGACCGCCTCGCCGAGGTCATGAAGGACCAGGATCTAAGCCGCTTTATTTTGTAATTGGATGAATTCGTATGTGACCCTGTAAGGGTCATCTGGTGTGTCCCATCAATTCCTTTCATAAAGCCTGCTTCAGCGGGTGTATCGTTAGGCCCCGGTTTCAGCCTGGGTATTTGCGCCATTCTTTTCATTTTTAGCCGGCTTTAGCCGGCTTCTCGCTAACCGGCTTCAGCCATCAAACGCTAAAAGCTATTTCTATAGCAGTCCGTCGAAAGCTCGGAACTCGGTTTGATAATCCTATAAGACCTATAAGACCTATAAGACCTATCACCCTGTCAGCCCTATTGCCCCTCAACCGCGCACAACCCGTACTGGTTGAGCTTGTTCCGGATCGTGCGGACGCTGACGCCGAGCAGGTCGGCCGTGCGGGTGCGGTTGCCGCCGGTGCGCTCGAGTGTCCTTAAAATCAGGCGGCGCTCCATTTCCTCGAGCGTCTCGGGCTCGGAATCATCCATCGACACAATGCGCGCGCCCGCTTCGGTCGTTTCTTTCATGGGCGCGGGCATTGTAAAATTCAATTGCAGGTCGGCGATCCCGACCGATTCGCCGCGCGCGAGCAGGCATGCGCGCTCGATCATGTTCTCGAGCTCGCGCACGTTGCCCGGCCACGCATTCTCGCGCAGCCACGATTGCGTTTCCGGCGCAAGCCGCGGCGCCGGCCGGTTCGGCCTGCGGTATTTCTCAATAAAATATTCGGCGAGCGGAATAATGTCCTCGGGCCGCTCGCGCAACGGCGGGATCGGCAATGCAATCACATTTAAACGATAATACAAATCGTGCCGGAACTGGCCGTCTGCGATCGCGCGCTCGAGCTGGCGGTTCGTTGTGGCAATGATGCGCACGTCGAGTTTGATCGGGTCGTTGCCGCCGACCGGGACGATCTCTTTCTCCTGCAGCACGCGCAGCAGCTTGGCCTGGAGCGCAAGCGGCATTTCGCTGATTTCGTCCAGCAGCAGCGTCCCGCCGGCCGCCTGTTCAAACCGGCCCTTCCTCGACAGGATCGCGCCCGTGAACGCGCCCTTTTCATGGCCGAACAGTTCGCTTTCGAGCAGCCCTTCCGGCAGCGCCGCGCAGTTGAGCGCCACGAACGGCCCGCGCCGGCCGCTGCGCCGATGAATATACCGCGCAACGACCTCCTTGCCCGTCCCGCTCTCGCCCGTCAGCAGCACGGTCGCATCCGCGTCGGCAATCTCGTCCGCCAGCGCCAGGATCGATTTCAGCGCCGCCGACGACGCCACGAATTCCTGCCGATCTGAATTTCTATTAACATTATTTTCAGTTATCTTTTCTTCTTTTTCGACGGTCTCGGTCTCGCTCGCCGCAAGAACGCGATCGACCGCGGCCAGGACGTCGTCCAGCGAAAACGGCTTGAGCAGGTAATCGCCCGCGCCTTCCTTCATCGCGCGCACCGCGTCCTCGATCGTGCCGTAGGCTGTCATCATGATCGAACGCAGCGCGGGCCGCAATGCACGCGCCGAAGCGAGCAGTTCGAGCCCGGTCATCCCGCCCATGCGGTAATCGGTGATCATGAGCCGGACCGTATCGTTGCCGCGCAAAATATCCAATGCGGCCTCGCCGCATTCGGCGGTCTCGACCTGCCAACCCGCGCGCGTCAGCACCTCGCGCAGCGCCATCCGCATCGCCGGCTCGTCATCAACGACGAGGATGATTCCGGACTGTCTCTTATTTTGATTATCTTTCATCATTCATCACTCATCATTTCTTCAATTGGCAGGCGCTCGGGGAACATCAGCCGGAACGTCGTGCCCTTTGCCGGCGCCGACTCGACCTCGATCCGGCCGCCGTGCGCGACGACGATCGAGTGCACCACCGCAAGGCCGATGCCCGAGCCCTTCTCGCGCGTCGTGAAGAACGGGTCGAAAATGCGCGGCAGGATTTCTGGGGCGATGCCGTGGCCGTCGTCGTGGACCGAAATCTGCCAGCCGTCGCCGGACGGCACGAGCCGCACGGCGAGCGTGCCGCCGTCGTCCATCGCCTGTACCGCGTTCAGAAACAGATTCAAAAACACCTGCCGCAGTTGCTCGGGGTCTCCCGCGATGCACGCGTGCGGCGCGCGCGACAGGTCGAAATCGGGCTGGATCGATTTCTGCATCAGCGGGTGCTCGACGAAGATCAGCGCGTCGGCAAGGACCTGCGCCAGGCTCACGCGGCTCACGGCCAGCCGCCTCGGCCGCGCGAACTGAAGCGTGTTCGAGACGAGGTGCTCGAGCGATTTCACGCCGGCCAGGATTTGCGCGGCAAGCGACTGAAGCGAAGGCTCGGCGCTCAATTCGCGCTCAAGCGTGTCGGCGAACAGCCCGATCGAGCCAAGCGGGTTGCGGATTTCGTGTGCCAGTTCGATGGCGATTTCGCCCATGCCGGTCAGCCGCGAACGCAGCGCGGCCTGCCGCTCGAGCCGGCGCAGCTCGGTCTTGTCCTCGATCAGGATCAGCCCGCTCAGCTGCCGGTCCCACG
>JAJFUE010000170.1 GCA_021372575.1 bacterium
CGGCGCGCACGATGTCCTTTTCGACGGCGCGCGCCAGGCCGCAGATGACCGGGCCGCGAATTTCGGCCGCGATCCGGCTGACCGCCTCGAAGTCGCCCTGGCTGGTGATCGGGAATCCGGCCTCGATGACATCGACGCCCAGGCGCGCCAGCTGGTGCGCCATGTCCAGCTTTTCCTTGAGGTTCATCGAGAAGCCCGGCGACTGCTCGCCGTCGCGCAGTGTCGTATCGAAGATGATGACTCGATTCTTGTCGATCATGGGAGTGTGCCTTTCGTGCTATCCATCTCTAACTTGGAATATTCGTGCTCGTGCTCGTAATCGTCATCAAACCGGCTACAGTTGGAGTCGGAGCGACTTGTGGAAGGCGCAGTGAACGCCGCCGCTTGGCGTGGGGATGTGAAGGATGAATGTCATAATTTCGTGCTCGTAATCGTAATCGTAATCGTAATCGATCTACACTCGAATCGCTGGTTCCTCGCTGACGCTCGGGCTACTGCATGCGGCTTCTGCTCAGCACTCAGCACTCAGGACTCAGGACTCAAAACAAACGCCCCCGGGCCACGGCATATTGGCCCAGGGGCGAGTTTAAAATCGCGGTACCACCCTGATTCGGCGCGCGGTTTATACCAGTGCGGCGCGCCCTTCATTCGGGTCGTTTAACGGTGACCGGCCGGCGCGAACTACTTGGGGATGACCCCCTTTCCCTCGCGCGGCTCCGAGGCGAGTTCGCGGAAGACGCCCACCGCCTTGCACCAACCGGCGGCTCTCTCAAGGTGCGTCCGTCCGTTACTATTCCTCATCAACGCCATTCAGTGTTTCGAAAGAACCGTCGCGGAACCTCGCGGCCCGCTCGAATACGATCACTCATTCTACTACGTTATCGGCCGCCGGCGGTCAAGAATTAAATTCCGGCCTAGCGGTATCCACGCCAGCCTCCCGCGGCGTTAAAGATCGGCGGCGTGCTCGGGTTCATGTAGAGCAGGTCGCCGCCGACCTGGTAGTAGAAGCTCATGTAGAACCGGCCGTCGGCGTCGATCGACACGGCGGGGTGGATGCCGCGCGTGTCCGTGGCCAGCGTCATCGGTTCGCGCCACGTCGTCGAACTGATCGGCTTCGAGCGAATCATCAGCGAGTTCTCAGTGTGGTCGTAATAGACGACATATTGCTCGTTCGTGACCGGATCGAAGCGCAGGACTGGGTAATAGCCGGTGTCGCCCTTGTCGGCGAGCGTCGTGATCGCCCAGGTTTGGTCCCCCGTGCGCTCGGCGTATTTGAGCGAGCCGTGCGTGACGTCGTGGTAGGCGACCGCCGGCTGGCCGAGCGTGCCGATGGCGATCGAGGTGAACCACCCCGCGATGTTGAGTTTGTTGTATTCGATCGTCTCGGTCGTCAGCGTGGCGGTCGTGCCGGCGAGGGCATACATCGGCGCATACAGCTTGTCGCTGAAGTAGGCCAGGTGAAGCTGGCTGGAAGCGTCGAATGCGATCGACAGGTAACGGCCGATCTCTTGGTTGACGCCGATCGTCGTTGGCGTCCACGTGAAGTCGCCGGCGCTGTCAATGATCGCCGGGATGTCCGCGATCGCGAACGTCACCGCGAGCTGGTCGGCGTCGCGCCACGCCAGGGCAAGTTTCGTGCTGTTGGGGTCGATCGCGACCCTGCAGTATTCGCCGACGTTCTGGGAACTGTTGTTGATCTGGGTCGTGAACCAATCGCTCAGGTTCCAGACCGCGAACTTCAGGTTCGTGTTGGCGCGGTCGTAGTAGGCGAGGTAGATCCGCCCGTCCTTGTCGATCGCCATCGAGACGTATTCGCCGACGTTGGCGGACGACGCATCGACGACCACGTCCGTGCCGTCGGACGGGATGCCCGACTTGGGCCAGCGCGCGACGTGCAGGTTGCCCTCGGTCGCGTTGTAATAGGCGGCGATCACCTCGGTCGCCGTGAAGCCGATGTCGGAATACACGCCCGCCTTGATGCCGTCGATGTAGGTCGTCGTCGAATCCGAGGTCCAGTTGTTGCTGGCCATCTTGAGCGCGGTCGCGCGCGCGTCGTAGTAGGTGGCGTAGAGGACATTGTCGGCCGGGTTCACCGCGGCGCTGCAGTAGCGGCCCACGTCGGCCCCGGCATCGACGATCAGCGTCGGGCCGTATTCGGAAGCGCCCGGCGTCGTCGGCCGCAGCATCAACAGGCGCCGGGTCAGGGAATCGTAATACAGAAGCTGCTGGGTCCCGGCCGCGCTGCCGTGCGCGATGCTTGTGTAATCGCCGTTGTTGCCCATCGCGGTCCCGAGCGTCGTCGTGTTCCATTCGCGCGTGTCGGGCCCTAATGACGGCGTTCCCGTGCTCAACCTGACGTCGGCGTTCTCGGAGCCGTCGGGCCGGTTCTGGCTGGAGACGAAAATGGTGTCGTCAACCGGGCTGTACACGGCATCGATCCCCAAGCCGGCGCGGCCGGTGGCGTCGAGGGTCTCAACGACCCACGACCCCGATTCCTGCCGTGCCGTCATCAGCTGATTGGTCACGGTATTCCGGCAAAAGACTCGCACCACATCGGCCGAATCGATGCAGATGCGGTCGGTTCCGTGGATGCTTTGGTCCTGGATGGGATTCTGGAACGTCCAGCTTGCGCCGTCGAACCTGGCGTAGCGCAGGAGGCCGGTGATCGATTCCGACGTCGAGCGGTCCTGATAGACGACATGAATGCGGCCGGCGCTGTCGATCGCCACGCCGGTCTCGAACCCGGTATGCGACTGCGTTGGCGTGGTCGGCGGATCGACGTCGGCGATGTTCCACGCGCCGGCGTCACCCGGCCGCGCGATGCGCAGCGTGCTGCCGTAAGACGCCTTCCCCTGATATGAGATCGTCGGCTGATAGTAACGGATTGTGTACGGGGCGTTGGACGTCGAGGGTCCGCTGTACGGATTCACCAGGTCGATGCGGCGGCGCTCCGGATCGACGCTCGCGATGGTTTGCCACGCCCCGCCCGGCTCGAGCCGGAAACTGCCGCCGGCAATGACGCTCGTGGGGGTCGTGCCGGTCGTGATCTCGACCGTGCGGCTGCCGTTGACGACGTTGCACGTGCCGCTGGTTTCGCTGGCCGCACCGATCGCGAGCGCGCACCAGCGCCCCGCCCCATCCTGCGAATCGACCACGTCGATCGTCCACGGCTGGCCGATACCGCCGCGGTGGGCGTATTTCAGGTCGCCATACGTCGCGTCATAATACACGACGTGCTGGCCGCCGGCGGGGTCGTGCGCCAGCCGGCTGTACTGGCCGACGTCGCCGCCGCCGCCGGGCCCGCCGGCGATGGTCTGGATCGGGTATAGCGAAACGCTTTCGGCGGCCCACGCCGGGATGGCGAGTGCGAAAGCGAAGAAAAATTGAAGTAGGGTGCGATTCATCCTGCGCGGCTTCCTTAAGAAGACTAAGGAGAAGATAGGACAACCGCGCCAAAACGGCAAAAGAAACTAAAGTTCGTAGTTCCGCCTTCAGGCGGAATTCTGCGATTGCGCGGCGAGTTCCGCCTGAAGGCGGGACTACGAACTAGTCTGAAACCTTCTTATGGATGTGCGGCATGGTCTCGGGCTTGCCGGCTTCCATGTAGCGGCTTTCGCTGCCGGTCTGGGTGACGTTCTCATAGACGCCCGTGTCGCGCTTGACCAGCTTGGTGAAGCCCATTCCCTTGAGATCGCTGTCACCCTTCGGGGTGCTGATGTAGGGGAGCGAAATGAGGCGCTTGACCGGTCGGCCGCATTTGGGGCAGACGGTCAGGGCGTCGTCCTTGATGGACTGGACATGTTCGAACTGCGCCCCAAGGGAGCAGGCCTCGCCCACGTGTTCGTATTCATAAACGGGCATGGCGCGCCTCCGGAAAACCAGGACTGAAGCGGCGAGGCCCACGGAACCAATCAGCCTCCCGCATCCATAATATAACTCATTTTCCCCCGCCGCGCACCGTCAACATTGAGCGAATCGCCGAAATCCAATCGATTTGGACGACGGAATTCCTGTTCGGAGTTCAAACTTTAGTTTGCCGGATTGATTTCAAACCGGCAGTCGCCTTGCACAAGCATCGTGACCATCTGGTCGGTGGAAATCTTGATCTGCTCGACCTTCACGATCCCGTCCTTCGCCGTGATCATGAATTCCCTGCCGTCCGATAGCCGATATTTCTTTTTGGCGATTATCATGTTGGAGCGTCCGCATTTGAAGAAGACCTTGCGCGCGCGCTCGTCGCGGGGCTGAATCCAGCCGTCCCAATACAGCCCCGTCAGCCCGCCGCCGCAGCGGTATTCTTTGGCGCTGCCGTCAGTCACGAGAATGAAATGGATCTTGCCGCCGCGGCATCCATAGAGCCCCGCGCGCTGATGGCTGAAGCCCATGCCTTTCACCGACTGGACCGAGCCCGCGCACCCGGCCAGCATCGCAAATATCCCCAGCAGGATGATTTTCTTCATCGATAGGTCCTCCTGAAGATATTAGGACAGCAAGGTGGATCAAAAGTTTCGTTGATTTAGAAAAATTTAAAAAAAGATTCCGAACATATTGCCCGCCGGGACGACTTGTGTGTAGTGTGAGAAAAACACAGGAGATCTCGTATCGTGCTCAACCCCCAACGCAAGCGAACGATCCTGCCCATCCTTACTTTTGTCTGCGCCCTCGTGTTTCTGGCGTTCTCGGGCTTTATGGGCTTCTTGGTTCACGAAGGCAACCGCGCGACGCAAGAATTCACGAAAACCCGAAAGCCGACCCGAATCGTTCTGGATTCGCGCCGGCCCGTCGCCGAAACGCGCCAGACCTCGCCGTCGCTTACGGGCCACTCCGCCGGCCCGCTCCGGTTTGCCCCGCTGATCACCGACGCCCCCGACCTGCCGGACAAGCTTCGCGCCGATAAAGACAGGCTGAACCTGGAATTCGATCGGATTCTGAATCGAATCGCCGAGTATGAGAAAAACAAAACCGGCCTGAAGCGCAACGAAGCCGATGCGGTTTTCGAACAGGTTAACGTGATGCTCTGGAAACTGGTTCAGGAGACGCTTGATGATTTGGGCGTCGCCCATAAGCGTTTTTGCGATGTGGAACTGGCGCAACTGCCAAAAACCGGATCGACCGGGCAGATTCGCGAAGCATGCTATCAGGTCATTTGGTGGCGCATGGATTCGATGATCGAGAAAGCATGGGATCCGATCGAAGCAGGTATAATCAGCCAGGGCCGCTGGCGCTATCGTCAGCAGGAATGGAGATTGAGCAAGCACGGCCAGCCGGTTTCCAATATGGATTTCTTCCGCGAATGCGGATATGACGATTACTACCGCACGCTTCATTACTGGCGGCAAGCCGGCGGGATTACAGGATATAAACATATACTGCAGATAGTTGTGAGCCATAAGTTGGAGAGCTTTGCTGAACGGCCGAAACCCTAAAGGGCGAAGTGCCGATGCCGCTGAGCGCAAGACGAAAACGATTGATCGTGTTCTTGCTCGCATTGACGTGCGCGCTCTCGGTGGTTGTCGTTTGTATCATCGCCCGTTTCATTGTTCACGAAGCTCGTCACGCGACGGCGATATTTGAGAAATCGAAAGGCCCATCGTCCGCTGAGATCATTCTGTCTAAGCGAATCGAGCCGCGCGCGATAGGGTCTGAAACGACGAGCACGTTGAGCAAATCAGACGCATACGCGTTCCATTTCGCGCCGTTGATCGAGGATTCGCCCGATCTTCCGCCAAATCTGCGCGACGTCATGGACAGGATCAATCGGGAATACGACAAGATTCTCGTCCGGATCGACGAGTATGAGAAAGGGAAAAACAACTTTACTCACGCGCAAGCCAATCAAATCATTGGTCAAATCGGGACCGACATGTACCGGAACGTGATCGACGATCTCCGCAAAATCAACCCGCGCTTCGAAACTGAGCTTGCAACCGGGACGTTCGGCAAAATCGGTGAATCGTCCGCCCGGTTCTGGCGCTGGCTCGGCGACGCGTATATCGACGCGAGCGCGCGCAATGGATATTTCCGCCTGGCGGGCCGCGACAGCTTAATGGCCAGGGGGATCACGCGTCCCGTCGAAATCCTGTATCTTCGCGACCGCGATCCGGATTTCTATTATTATCAGTCGATCCATTACTATTGGCAATCCGGCACCTTCTTGGGTTATCTCGAAATTCTGGATGCGGCTTCGTTCCACGAATACGACAAGCTTGTACATCCGCCGGGCAATTCGGATATTTCATGGGACTATTGGAAACAGAAAGCAGAGAAGGCCCATGCCCTTAAGCCCTAAGCGCAAACGAATGATCATCTTCGTTCTCGTATTCGGCCGTGCCGCACTGGTTGGACGAGGTGAACGATGACCTCGTGCGCAAGGGAATATTGGGGCCATCGAGGGGAGATGCGCGGTGAAAAAAAAGAGATGAGAGACGAGAATTTATCTCATCTCTCATCTCTCATGTCTCATCTCTTGTTTTAGAATTTCCCCGTCTCGAACCGCTGTTCCGCCTGGATGATCCCGCGGATCTGGGTTTCCTCGGAAATCGGGATTTGCTGGATGTAGGGCTGCGAGCCCTTCGTGCGGATCACGAACCCGCGGCCGTTGGCGAGCGGGTATTTGAGACCGCCGAAATACATGTTGCGGCTGCCGCACTTCATCGGAAGCGCCGGCACCGCCTTGTTGGCCTGCTGGATCCAGGCCTCCCAGTAGGGCCCTGTCCAACTCGTGCCGAAGTTGTAATCGGAAACGTTGCCGTCGGTCACGACGAGGAAATGCAGGTGGCCGCTCTTGAACCCATAGACCGAGTCGCGCTGTGCGCTCAGGTTCTCGCTGTGGATCGTCTGGTACGGCACGCTCATGCAGCCGCTCAGCATCACGATCGCAAACAACAGGAATAGTCTCTTTGCCATCTCACGGACCTCCACGAAATAGTCAGACTGCAAAGTAGAACAATGGACAGGAATTAACCAGAAGGAATTGCGGATGAGCGCGCCTTGGGCCGGGAACGCCGGTCCCCCGTGCATCATTTTTTCAATGATCGGATTGTTCGCAAGATCGACTCGGCCATGGCGTCAAGGTTGAACTTGTCGAAGATGACTTTTTTTCCCGATTCGCCGAGTTGTTTGGCGAGTCGCGGATCTTTCATGATCCGCGCGATGCCGCCGGCGAGGTCCCGGGGCTCGGATTTGTCGATCAGGATCCCGCCGCCGGTGCAGTCGATCCATTCCGGCAGGCAGCCCGTGCACGGCGCGACGACGGGCACGCCGGCCGCCATTGCCTCGGGCACATACAATCCCGTCGGCTCGGGATAAATCACGGGGACGGTGAAGACGCTCAGGCCGTTCAGGAACTCGACGCGCTGCGGCGGCGTGAGCTCGCCGGCGTACTCGAAGCTGTCCTGCAAGCCCCAGTGGCGGATGTCTTTTAAAATTCGGTCAAGGTAAGGCCGGTCGCCGGCGGTCAGGAATCCCGCCGCGCGCACGCGGCAGTCCGCCGTCTCGGGATTTGCCTTTAATATTTTGAGGGCTTCGGCGAGGACGTGCAGGCCGTTGGGCGCGCACACCGGCGAGCGGTAGCCGATCGTGAACCGCGCCGGCGGCGTGAACGTTTTCTTGTAGGACTCGGTGTCGATGCCGGGCGTCATGATGCGCACGCTGCCGGGGGCAAGGCCGAGGTATTCGGTCATGAACCCGGCGTAGTAACGGCTCGCGGCCATGAATCCGTCGATGCCTCTCACGCAGCGGCGCAGCGTCTCGATCGCGAGCGTGCGGTGTGGCTCCGGGAACTGTTCGATGAATTGGTCCTCGCCCGAAAGCAGGCAGAAGACCGGCGCCCCGAGCCCCTTGCGCAACGGCACAGCAAGCCCGGCCAGCAGGCTCGTTGGCAGGATGATCGCGTCCGGTCGCGGCTCGCCCTTGAGCCACTCAAGCAAGGCGTCCAATTCTTTCTTCTGGTTGCCGGTCGGGCCTTCCATGACGGACACGGTCAGCGCGGCGAGGTCGCCCGGCTGCGTCATGTGCCCGAATCGCGAGACCCAGTCGATCAGCTTCGGGCTGTTCAGCAGCCGGTCGAAAAAACGCGGCGTATGGCGGAACAGGCTGAATTTCTGCTGCAAATAAACATTGATCCCGCCATAGAACAGCGGTCGGCCGGCCTGTTCGCCGACGATCGCCGGCAGCGGCGTGTACATCGGCACGAACAGCACGTCGTGGCCCATGGCCTTCATCGTGCGCGCCAGCAGCCCGTCGCGCAGGCACGTGTCGCACTCCATGCGTCCGGAACCGGCGATGATATACGTGATGCGCATGACCGTCTCTCAACTCGTGCTCGTGCTCGTAATCGTATTCATGATCCCATCTCACACGCCCGCGTGTCCCTCGCTTACGCTTGGGCTACTGCATTATAACTCGTTCTCGAAATCAAACTTTAAAGTTGTCGAGTTGATGATCGGTTACTCGGTGATGGCTGAGATTGAATGCAAAATGCGGACAAATCAAGGCTGTCATCGTTGAGTTGATTTGACCGTCGATCGAGGAACCCGAGCCCCGGCAGGGGCGGGACTGAATGCGTATGGCCCCAAATGGCCGGACGGAATGAAACAGTTTGGTTCTGGCTTGGCCGGGATTCGATTACGAGCACGAACGCGGGCATGAAGAGAAATTAATCCCAGATTTGAAGGCCGGCGAGGCGGGCGCGGGTTTCGACGGGCATTTGCGTCGGCTCGTTGAAGACAAGCCTTGCCGCGCGCACCGATATTGGCTCACGCGGTTTCCAGATGGTGACCGGGGCGCCGGGCTTGACGATCTCGAGCACGGTCTTGAACTCGCCGTCGCCTTCGTCGATCTCGAGCCTGCACCTGCCGGGATTGAAATGGCTCGACCAGCCGGCGGCCATCGCCCAGAAGATGCGGATTTCGCGCGCGGGCGGGGCGCTCCGCGGAAGCTGGACCTTGAACCATGCCGGCTCCTCGCCGTCGGCCCTGGGGCGGCTCACCCACGCCGACGGTTCCAATGGCGACGGCAACAGCCGGCCCATCACCGCGCTCTGCGCCTGAAAATTCCCATCAAACGATGAGACCATGATCGTCGCCCCGAGTTTTCTTACCAGATCGACCGGCTCGTTCTCCGTTGCGGGCCTCAGCACCAACGCCGCGCCGACGCGGCCGATGAAACGCGGCGCGCCCGTCGGGCCAAGCAGTTTGCCGTTCTCATAGCCGAGCGCGTGCTCGCCGGTCGCGTGGAGCGCGAGCCACCGGCCGGCCTTGACGCGCGACTTGAGCCACGACTTGAGCTCGGCGGTCTTGATGTCGTCGCCCGCACGCCGCGCAAGGAGCGCGAACGTTGTACGGTCGCGCACGGGATCGGTCCAGCTGATGATGCAGCGATCGCGAATGACAAGCTCCGGGAATTTCTCGAACTCGTCGGAGCGGCCCATCCACGCGACGCCAACGCCCGCGGCGCCGCCTGCCAGTGGCGATGACCACGGCGGCACGATCGGCCCGCCGCACGGCAGGAATGGGATGAGGCCGCCGATTTCGACGCGCGGCTGTGCGCCCGCCTCGCCCGGCTTGAAAACGGGCAACGCCGAAACAAAACGCCCGTCGTTGGTGGGCCTGGGTTCGGCAAGCTGGATGAGGACGGCGCCGGTGATGGAGCTCGCGGCGTCGTCCCAGCGCAAGCCCCTGGGTGGAGCGAGCAACTCGGCACGGAGCCGCGGCTCGGTCCAGTCGATTTCGATGAGCGTCAGGTCATAACCCGGCGGCAAAAGCGATCGGTCGGCATCGCGCACGACGCGCACGCCGGGAATGGCCTGCGCCTGAATTGAGCCATGAGAGAAAAGCGACGCAATCAGGATCAGCAAAACGAACTGGCGCAGGATGTCATTCCGCATTCCGCACTCCGCATTCCGCATTCAATTTCTTCAGATCGCGTCGCCGCCGAGCTGGTTCCAGAGCCAGCGGCGCCAACGGGGTTCGAGGCCGTATTTCTGGATCAATTTGCCGGCGCGGTCGAGCGGGGCGATCTGCGCGCCGGAGGCGGTCTCGGCCTGGAGTTGCGCGAGCATCGCGCCGGCGCGCACGGGCTCGGCGACGCGCGAGCGAACGATGCCCTCGAGCAGCCGGGCGGCCATCGCGTGCTGGCCGATGCCGTCGCGCACGGCCGATTCCTCGAGCAGGATCCGCTGCATCAACGCGGGAGGTGGATTGAGCCGGCGCGCAATGGTGAGGTGGTAGAGCGCCTGCGCCGGCCAGTCCAGCTGCGAGTAGCAGAGGCCGCGCCCGTAGGCGATCCACGGCCTGATCCAGGCCTCGCCGCCGGCGCTGCGCTCGAACTGGTCGAAATTCTCGAGCGCCGTCATGATCGCCGCCGGCTGGCGGATCGGACTCAGGACCGGATCGCCGACGCTGCGCAGCAGGCGCACGAAACTCGCGAGCAGGTCGGCGTCGCCCCGGCCCATCTCGATCAGGCCGACGGACGCCGCGATTTCGTATGAAAGGGCGTCCCACTCATTGGGGATGCGGCCGATCAGCTCGAGGGCGCGCTTGTAGGAAACCAGCGCCTCGTTCCACCGGCCGCGCTGCTCGTTGAGCTTGGCCTCGAACAGATCGAGCAGGAACAGCTGCCGCGCGAGTTCCTGAAGGTTATCGCCGTTTTCTTCGACGGGAAGCTGGTTCAAAATCGACTGGCAATCGCGGAGCCAGCCCTGCGCCGGCACGGCGCGCGCGTCGATCAGGGCCGACTTGACCTGCGACATGCGCATGAGGAGCCGCTCCCTGGGGTCTTCGAGGCGGCCGTAAAGCCGGTCGGCGACATCCGGCGCAAGGAGCACATCACGCACGACGCGATACGTTTGCGGCTCGGTTTCGTCCAGCCCGACGAACTGCGAGAAGATGGCCGGGTAACCGTTGAGCGGGGTGGGTCGCGAGAGGTCGTTCTGCACGAAGCGTCGCGCGCCGGCGGTGTCGCCGCGCCGCACCATCTGCATGAGGATCGTCTGCGAGAGCTCCTCGTGCGAGGGCCCGCCTTCGTTTTTCGATTCGAGCGCGCGCATGAGCGCCAGCTGCATGCTCGGCTCCAGCAGCAGCTTGTTCATGCGGTCGGTCTGGCGCTGGTGCGTGGCCTCGAGGAGCGGCTCGAACTCGCCGTCGAGCAGGAGCTGAAGGCCGGCAAGGCTGTGGCTCGTCCAGCCGTCGTCGCGGGAAATCATCTCGAGCCCGGCGGCGGCCCGTTCGTCACGTTCGGCGCGAACGTCGCCGCCGACGGCGAGCCAGATTTTCAAGCGGGAATTGCCCTTGCCGGCGGCAAGCCACCGGGCCAGTTCGGTCGAGGCTGCCGCCGCGTCGAGATCCTTGAGCCCGGCGGCCAGCTGCGAGGACGAATGCTGGTCGAACGCGCCGACGCACAGGCGCTCGAGTTCGGCCGCCTGGGCCTCGGGCGATCCCGGCGCAACGATCTCGATGGCGCGGGTGAGCCACGACTGCGCCGCGCCCCAATGCTGCTGCGAACGCTCGAGGCGGCCGCGCGCGACCGCGATCATGTAGCGTTTCGACGAATCGGCCGTGTCTTTCCAGAGGCGGTCGAGCAGCGAGCGCGCGGCGTCGGGATTGCCCGCTTCGACGCGCGCCCGGGCCAGCAGCAGCATCTCCTCGATCCCATCGACGTGCATGACGCCGCGCTCGAGCCGGCCGGCGTTGCGCGCCGAAAGGAGGATCGATTGGTTCACGACGAGCGTGACGCCGCCGTCGGACTGACGTTGCGGCAGCGCCAGCGGCAGCCCTTCAAAGCGCGACACGATGAGGTTCCGATGCAGCAGCGGGTGGCCGGGGCGCCAGATGCGCAGATCGGTTCCCATCGCCACCGCGACGCGGCCCTTCGTGAGCGCCGCGATGCCGTCCGGAACCCTTTCGAGCACGAGCTCGTCGCGGACGGCCATTTTTCTGGCGTCGAACCAGAACACGCGCGGCTCGCGCTCGCCGCGCGCCACGAACGCCACGCCGCGGCCGTCGGCCGGGATCGAGACCATCTGGTCGGCGGGGCTGTAATGGCGCTGGCCGGAGGTCATCTGGAACGGCTTGGCGCCAGGACGCCACAGCCACAGGTTCGCGCCGTCGGGTCCGGTCGTCTGATACACGAGCGAGTCGCCGCCGGGCGCCGCCCACAGGCGCGTGATGTCGGTCTCGGCAGCGAGCAGTTTCTCGATGCGGTGCGCGACCGGATCGAGCGCCCACACCGAAACCTGGTCCTCGCCGCGATCGGAGCGGAACACAATGCGGCCATCGCTCAGCCAGCCGGGATCGGACTTCCACGAAACATCCGACAGCAGCGCGGCGTTGGGCCGCTGCAGGGCCGGATCGATGGCCCACAGGCCGGCGGGCTGCCGAGGGAATTGCTCGACGAAGGCCAGTTGGCGCGACTCGGGCGACCAGCCGACGGAGCCCTTGACTTGGTTCGAGTATTGAACGATCGGCGTTCCGGGGGTCCTCAAGTCGAGGATGTTCAGGACGCCGCCGGCCGTGACCGACGCGGCGCGGCTGCCGTCGGGCGACAGCGCCAGCGACTTGACCGGATCGGATTCGTAGCACGCCGCGAGAGCGAACGTAAAGAGCATCGCGATCAGCGCAACTAATCCTGGCGTGAAGCGGGGAAAATGGCGTGCAGGGAGGATGTCGCGCATGCCGCGAAGTGTGCCGTTCAGGAGATAAGACGCGTTCGGTTTTCGATCGGCCCGAAAGCCGCATTTAGTTAACTATTCAACCATGGCGACGGGCCGGGTGTCAAAGGTGTTGAGCCCTCGCGTCTTCGTGTTCGCAAAGTCTTCGTGAATGGTTTCGGTGTTTGCGAGGCCCGAAGGGCCGGCAGGTTGTAGCCGGGGCGCGAGCGCAGCGAGCCCCCGGTTAGTGCCCCCATACGTCCGAGCCCCGAAGGCGGCGACAGGGATTGAATTGTTTCTGCCGCCCCTTCGGGGCTCGCATTGAATTCATGACGCAGACCGGGGGTTCACTTCGTTCACCCCCTACAGCCTGCCGGCCCTTCGGGCCTCGGTTTGCATCCACCCTGAAACTTGTTGGCGATCGTTTCGCCATTCCAATGGAAGCAAGATTTTGGTGAATGACAAGGCGTGAGCGAGGGCTACGGGTTCCTTCCACCCATTCCCCCGCGCATCCGTCAATTCCAATGTGGGGCCGGCGCGCGCGCCGGCCATTCAATCATCATCGTAAATCCGAATTCCTGCCGCTCTTGCCGGTGCCGGCTTGCGACTTCTCGCGGGCAAGCCGTCTCTTTTTAGCCAGCAATTCAAGGTTTAACTGCGTCATGTCCTCCACGTTCGCTCCGACCGGTGGGCGATAACTGAATTTTGAATCCCCAAGCGGAGGGTTTGGATTAATTGAAATCTCATCGAGCTCGTTTACCATTTTGTGGTTCTTGAACGCATGCTCGAATTTCGTGCACAACCCACTCAGCTTGCTAACATGGTACACGATGCGAATCTGATTGTTACGCAATGTTTCACTGAGCACCCATTCCGTCAGAGTTTCCCGGTCGAGTTTCGGATTCCTGCGCTCGAATGCAGCTGCCGGCAGTCGATAAAACGTATTTTCCGGGTCATACTCCACACCCGCTTTCTTTAATGGTTCGAAGTCAAGTTTGCTAATTCTCGTCTCCCCTGTTTTGGGATCTTTTCCCTTGTAAGCAGGGCCGTATCGAACTATCGCCCACCCATATCTCCCGTCAAAGAATTCCTCCTCATCAGTGCAAATCGTGCCCGATGTTTGTTGATCGCCTTCGTAAGTGATCATGCGTTTGTAAAACTTATCCGGCCGGCGTTCCATGATCCTGGATATATGGGTGTAAATGGGTTTGGCGTCATCGAACGAGACAAAGGTTTCTTTCACAACCAACTCGCTGATATTTGCCTGTCTTTTATTGATCGCTTCGGCGATGGCCTTGATTTTCGGATCGGCAATCTTTGATACATCGATTCTCTGACCATCCGTTTGAGCTTCGGCCAGACTCCCGATCAGCGAGATCACAATTACGAATGTGAATTGCCAGAGAAACCTCATGATCGCCCCTTTCGCGGATACCGTCGGGATCAAAAGCAATTACTTTGTTCGATATACCTTGATTCTCTCGTCGCTGTAAGTCAATCGTGCTTTCCATGCGTTTTCGATGCGTTCGTAGGCGGGTTGCATGGTTGGATCGATCACTTTTGATTTTACAAGAAAATCCACAAAGCGCGGATGGATGACGACGTAGCCGATGCCCTCGCGCGCGAGGTTGTCGAGGCATTGAAGGGTCGCCACGCGGTCGAGCGCCTTGGGATCGATCAACGGCTTCTGGTCGCTCAGGAAAGTCCGCTCAGGATTTTTTTCGATGAAGTTGCGCGAGGAGAGCGAGACCGCGTCGTGATAGAGGACCGACGAGACCGACGGTTTGCCGTGCCAGAGCTGATAGTAATCGTAGTGCGGGAACCAGTACGGCGAGAACGGCACGTCATAGACGGCGGTCTTTTCGGGCGCCGCGCCGAGCTGCTTGTAAAATTCGGGCACGACCGGCCACGCCGCAAGCTCGCCTTTTTTCGCCGGCGCCGACCACCACCAGCAGAACGCAAGGATGATCGCGAGTCCGAGCCACCATGCAACGCGGGTTGCGCGATACGCGATTGACATTTTGCCGAGCCGGTTCAGCGCGAATCCGGCCGAGATGACGACGGCGAAAAACACGACCGGGATCATGCGGCCGGGTACCCGCACCGCGGCAAACGCGCGGCACAGCCGGATTAGGTAGTGCATCGGCAGCCGCAGCGCATTCCCCGGCGAGGCCGTCACCTGAGCCACCTGCAAATACGGCCCGAGCGTCACGATCACGCCGAACACAACCGTGAGGATCAGCGCGGTTTTCGTGATCGACGCGCCGCGGCCGAGCATCCACGCGAGCGCCAGCGCGATGAGCAGGAGAGGGATCGCGAACTGCGCCTCCCACGGCGTGTTCATCGCAGCCTGCCGCGCGCGGAAAAACTCCAGCCCGCCGGCGCGGCTGTTCGGCTCGGGCATCAGGTACTGCGCCAGCGGGGCCGAAAAACTCGCGACTTCTTCCTCGGTGATCCGGCGGCGGTTGCCGAAATTGTCGAGCATCGGCGCGGCAACAATCATCGTAAAAAGCATGCCGAGCAGCCACGCGACGGGCAAGGCGATCGCGTGCCGCCGCGTCATGGATGCATCTTTAAAGAACCCATGCGCGATGACGGCCACCGACGCCGCGATCTGGAAAATCAGGCCGCTCATGAAGATGTACCATGAGGCCATTGCCATGAGCGCGAAGCTGCCGCCCCACAGGACCGTTCCGCGCCAGTCGGGGCGCCGGCGCCAGCGCTCGAACGCCATGAACGCAACGGGTATGGTCCAGATATAGAGAAGGTTCGGATGGATGAGATAACGCTGCATCAGGTAGGGGCACAGCATCGACGCCAGTGCGATCGCGAGCGCCGCGCCGCCCGCTCCCCACAATTTTTTCCCCAAAACCCACATCACCCAGCCTGTCATGAAAAAGGCAAAGACGACCGCGATCGAGTGCGCCATCGGCAACGGAACGAAAATCGCAAGCGCCGCCGTCACGACCGCCGCCAGCAGGCCATCGAACGAATCGCCGTGCGAGGCGCCGCCGGGATATTCGAGGTATGGGGTGTGGCTCAGCGGCCAGATGCCAAGCCTGGCCGGGGCGAAATCGATCCAGCCGGCAAACGACATCGGCAGCATGACATCGACCGAGAGCTCGCCGTGAATCGGATCGGCCATCCCGAGCATCCGGGTGGATGGGTGGCGAATCCAGGGATCGGTAAGCCAGAGGGCAATCAACAAGAAGAACGCGGCGATAGCCGATTCGCCGAGCAGAATGACAGCAACGGGCTTGGCCGGAGATTCGTTCATCCCCAAACGATCCCAGATCGGATGGGAGAGATCAAGGGCGAGCGCAATGGGGGCCATGGGAAACAACGATCACAAAAGAAAAGCGAAGATGCCGCCAATTCATTTTGCTGCCGTCAAGAATAGGGATGGATTTACGGCCGCGATTGGATTATGACATTGCCATTGTCGTGACAACGGATCAATCGCACAAACTTGGATGATTCAGGATTTTGATCGGGCTGTCTGGTCGCCGTCAAGGAGGAGGGGTGGGGATGAGGCCTTTATCCAAACTGGAAGACCTGGCCGCGGCGGTTCCTCGGGAACAGAAAAATCCGCTCACCGTATCGGTTCTCGTCGATAACAATGCCGATGGCAAGAAATTCGTCCCGGAGCACGGGCTTTCGATCCTGCTGGAGGTGGCCGGCCGCAGAATCCTGTTCGACACGGGCGGCGGCGAAAGCCTCGGGCCCAACGCGCGCCGGTTGCGAATCGATCTGAACCGCCTCACGGACGTGGTCATCAGCCACAGCCATTACGACCATACCGGGGGCATCCCGGCCGTGCTCGAGCTCAACCCGGCGATCCGGATTTTCGCGCACCCGGAGCTGTTCAACCCGCGTTACAGCCGCGGCGAGTTCGCGCCGCACCGGCAGATCGGGCTGACCGAGCTTTCGACCAAGGCGCTGCGCCGCCACGTCGCGAACATCGTCTGGACCGCCACTCCGACTCCGATCACCGAGGGCGTGTGGGTGACCGGGTCGATCCCGCGGCTCAACGAGTTCGAGGAGCCCGGTGGCGCGTTTTTCCTCGACGAAAAATGCACGAGGCCCGACCGGATCGACGGCGACCAGGCGATCTGGGTGCAGACGCCCAAGGGCATCGTCGTCATTCTTGGCTGCGCGCACGCGGGCGTCGTCAACACGCTCGAGCGCATCGCGCGGCTCACGAAGGCCAGCCGGTTCCACGCGGTGATCGGCGGCATGCACCTCGTGCGCGCCGATGCCGAGCGGATGCAGTTCACGACCGATGCGTTCAACCGTTTCCAAGTCGAAATCATTGCGCCGTGCCACTGTACCGGCCAGGCGGCATGCGACTATTTCCACCGCCACCTCGGCGACCGGCTCGTGGAAGTGCAGGCGGGCCTGAAGTTGAGCTTCTGATAAGTCTGATGCGTCCTATGGGGCCTATTCCTTATTCACCTTCTGCTCGACAACCTTGAGGCGCTTCATCAGCTCCGGCAGGCGCTCTTGGATCGCCGTCATGCGCCAGAATTCCCTGAACGGCATCACGGGGGAGCCAACGACCGCCTCGCCGTCCTTGACGTCGCGGTGGACGCCGGAATTCGCGCCAATGATGGCGCGGTTGCCGACTTTGATGTTGTCGCGCAGGCCGGCATTGCCGCCAAGCAGGCAGCCGTCTCCGACCTGCGTGGAGCCGGCGATGCCGACCTGCGCCGCCATCATGCAGCCCTGCCCGATCCGCACGTTGTGCGCGATCTGGACGAGGTTGTCGATCTTGGTGGCGCGGCCGATGCGCGTCTCGTTGAGGAACGGCCGATCGACGCACGTGTTCGCGCCCAGCTCGACGTCGTCCTCGATCACGACCATTCCGACCTGCGGGATCTTGAGCGGGCGGCCGCCGACCAGCTCGAACTTGAATCCATCAGCGCCGAGGACCGTCCCCGGATGCAGGATGCAGCGCTCGCCGATCCGCACCGGGCCCATGCACGTCACGCGCGCCGAAAGCCTTGTTCCCTTCCCCACCACGCAGTCGTGATCCAGGATGCAGTGCGGACCGAGGATGGCGCCCTCGGCGACGACGCAGTTCGGACCGATCACGCAATACGGCCCGACCGAGGCCGCCTGGTCGATCCTGGCCGACGGATCGACGACCGCCGTCGGATGAATCCCGGCCGGCGCAACCGGCTGCGGATAAAGCTTCGCAAGCACGACGGCCACCGCCGCCCAGACTTCCTGCACGATGATGCGCGGCCGGCCCGGCAGATCGAGCTTCGCCGACAGGATCAGCATCCCGGCCTTGCTCTCGCGAGCTTCGCCGAGCGCCTTCTCGTTGGCGGCGAACGAAATGTCGGTGGGTCCGGCTTCGGATAGAACAGCCATGCCGTCGAGCCGCTCCGGCGCGCTTTCGGCATCGAGGAGCTGGCCGCCGATCCAATCGGCGAGTTCGCGCGGGGTGGCATGGATTGCGGCGGTGGGGCGATATTGATCGATCATGGGTCCTTGGTCCTGAGTCCTTAGTCCTGAGTGATGAGGAGGACAAATCTCACCGTTGCGGATGATAAATCAGCCCGCCAGAAGTTTCCAGTGATAGGTCGCCCCGCTTCGGAGCCAAGTGGCCTGCCGGCTTGTAATTCTTTTCACAAAAAGTCATAGTGTGGGTCGCCCGGCGTTTTGCCACGAAGGGATGATTCATCGCAAGGGGTGTGTTCATGATTTACCGCGGATCGATGCTCCGGATGTCGATGCTGATCGCCTGCATGGCGTTGGCGTGGGTTTCGGCCGGCTGCAAAACGCTTCAGCCCAAGGGCGCGGTCTATTACGTCTCCACGACGGGGAACGATTCGCGCGACGGCTTGAGCCCGCAATCGGCCTGGAAAACCATCTCCCACGCCGCCCAGACGGCCAAGGCCGGCGACAAGGTCCTGATTGAGGGCGGCAAATACGGAAACGAACAGGTCAAATTCGCCAACTCCGGCGAGCCGGGCAAACCGATCGTCTTCGAGGGCTACCGCGGCGTCCCGCTGCTGGACAAGGGCAAGCGCAACCGCGATTACAGCAACTTTGGATTGCACGTGCTGCGCCAGCACGACATCACGATCCGCAACATCGACCTGACCCAATACATGTTCTGTGTCAGGCTCGAATACAGCCGCAACATCACGCTGGAAAACGTCGATGCCTTCGATTGCGGCTGGGAAAAGTGGATGGGGACCGGCATTCAGGTGATCGGATGCAGCCGCTGCAAGCTCAAGAACTGCACGGTCACCAATGCCGGCGGCGAGAACTTCCACCTGCTCTACTCCGACGACAACGTGCTGGACGGGTGCAAGTCCATCGGCACGCTCAAGGGCGAGGATCCCTATGCGACCGACTATTACATGGTGATCAGCTGGTCCAACCGCAACCTGATCAAGGACTGCATCGCCGACGACAAGGCGGCCAGCGGCAAGGGCAATCACGGCATCGGCGTCAAGGACACGAACAACCGCAGCCAGGCCGCCGAAAAGCACGGCCACAGCACCGGCAACACGTTTGTCAATTGCAAGGCGTACAACTTCGAGGAAGCGATCTTCTGCGGGTGGGGCGCGCACCACAATACGTACGTCAATTGCGTCGGCGATTGCGGGATCAAGGAAAACAACTTCGCCAACGGGATCATGGTGCGCGACGGCGCCCACGACAACACGTTCACCAACTGCAAGGCCGTGGGCGGCTCCGATGCGCTGTGCATCTACCAAAACGAAATGCCGAACCAGACGGACATGCGCGACCCCCAGCAGGGTAACGCGTTCATCGACTGCACGTTCGAGTGCAAGGCGCGCAACAGAAACGGCAAACCCGAGGTGGGCCGGTGCCTGTTCCTGCGCAACGCGAAGGACACCACGTTCCGGGACTGCACATTCAAGAACGCCTCCAGCCTGTTCCGGTTCAGCAAAGGCTTTGAGGACCAGGAAGACAACTCCGGCACGAAATTCATCAATTGCAAAGTCTCCAACGTGAAGACGCTGCTGGACACGGGGACGCTTCCCTACCCGTGGGCATGCCGGCGCGGGGCGCAAGCCAACGGTTATAATGGGATGGCCGGCGTTACGTTCACGAACACGAAATTCGTGAAAAACGGATTCGACGCGCCCAAGGGCGCCCGGTAAATCCGTTCGTAAACGCACGAAACAAATCCGCGGCCGGCGTCCAAACCGGCCGCGGATTCCGGAGAAAAATGGCGACCGGATCGTCATTGAGCCAGAACCGGTTTACCGGTTCGATCATGCGTCAGTCTATTTTAATTTCAAAACCCAATAATCCCCGCCGCTGTTCGTGCCGTTTGTGGGATCGTATTTGTTCTGGATCAGCTTTTTCATATCGTCGCGCCGCGCAGCGAGGAATGATTCCTTGGCGTCGAGATCGGCATCGTAATCGGGGCCGTTGCCGATCAGGATATATCCCTTGCGATCGGTGTAATAGCGGTAGTAACCGGTTAAATCAAAATCGTTTGGGGCAGGGTCCTTTTTCATGGGCTTGCCGTGGTCGAGCCATTGTTTGCCAATGCCATCATACCAATAACGCTGGACTTGGGGCTTTGAGTAGTAATCTCCCGGAAAAGCGGATTCGTTTTCCAAATCGATATCCGGTTTCAGATAGGGCATCAGAACCGGCGGGTATTCGCCATTTTGTTTCTTGTATGTCTTCAGCATGTCTTCAACAAAAGGCCACCACATTTGATATTCTTTTGGCAACCGTTCTCGTTCTTGCGCTTCCAAGTAATAAGGAACAACCGTCATGCTGATAAAAACCAGGCTGGAGAGCACGCCCACGGTGGTGAGAATAAATCTGTGTAAATTGACACGCGAACGGCGAGCCTTAATGAAATAAATGGCGCCAAGAATTAATGGAATAGGCTGGATGAGAAGAAAAACAAATAATATTGCCGCAAGCAGGAAATAATCCATGAATCCCTCGCGCACGCCAGTTCGCATGTCTATTTCTTGCAGTAAACGTAATAGAAGAATTAAGAAGAGTGGAATAAGCCCGCACAAGAACACAACAATCACCAAACAGGAATAGCCTCGCTCAAGTGGCGGCGGTTGTTGCTCTTCGGGTGAATCGGGTGGAGTATCCATGTGTGCATCTGCTTCACGTATTCCGCCTGAAGGCGGCACTACGAACTTTACCGCAGCTTCAGCATTGCCATGCCGGCGAGGGCGAGGAGCCATGAGATCACCCAGAAGCGGACGATGATCTTGCTCTCCTTGATGCCGGCTTTCTCGAAGTGGTGGTGCAGCGGCGACATGCGGAACAGGCGCGTGCGCGTCAGCTTGTAGCAGCCGACCTGCAGGATCACCGACGCGGCCTCCATCACGAACACGCCGCCGATGATGATGAGCAGCACTTCCTGCTTGAGCAGCAGCGCCGACGTGCCGAGCGCGCCGCCGAGCATCATCGAGCCGGTGTCGCCCATGAACACCTCGGCCGGGTGCGCGTTGAACCACAGGAACCCGAGCGACGCCCCCAGCAGCGCGGCCAGGAACACCACGATCTCGTTGCCGTCGTGGATGTAGGGGACGAACAGGTGCCGCGCGTAGTCGAACCGCGACACGACGTAGCCGATCGCGATGAACGCGATGATCGAGCTGATCGAGACGCCGATCGCGAGGCCGTCGAGGCCGTCGGTGAGGTTGACCGCGTTGCTCGTGGCCAGCAGCACGACCATCACGTACGGGACGAACATCCAGCCCATCGAGTAATAGACGTTCTTGAACACCGGCAGGAGCAGGTAGGGATAGCCGACGGACGTCGGCGCGACCGAGTAGTTGACCGCGCCCGCCCAGTCGCCCCACGTGAGCGTCGTGCCGAGCACCAGCGCCAGCGCGCCCTGCACGATCAGCTTGCGCGCGGGGCTCACGCCGTAGTGGTTCTTCTTCACGATCTTCAGGTAGTCGTCCCAGAACCCGAGCGCGCCGTAACCGAACGTCATCGCGAGCAGGAGCCACACGTAAAGGCAGGAGAGGCGGCAGAACAGAATGACCGGCAGGAACAGCGAGAACATCATGAGCAGGCCGCCCATGGTCGGCGTGCCGGCCTTGGATCCGTGCATCGCGGCAAGATCGACGGCCCCGACGCCCTTGGAATGGCGGATCACCTGGCCGGCCTTGATCTCGCGCAGCCGGCGGATGACCCACGGCCCGATCACCAGCGAAATCGTGAACGCCAGGGCCAGCGCCATCGCCGCGCGGACGGGGTTATACGTCAGCACGCGCCAGGGCCCGAGTCGCTCCAGGCCGTCGCCGAGCCAATTCCGCAGCCAGTCCAATATCAAGATGACCATTTGCCAAAGAGCCCCTTCGTCTCATCCAGTCTATTTATCGGCCGAATCCGCCTTGGGCGGAGTTGAAATGCGCAGGTGGGATGTTCCAACAACGTCAGCAGCCTGGCCACACCTTATCCACGGAATACCAATATCTTAAACCAATGTAAATTTGTCAATATCGGCGGCGCGGGACGGCCGGGGCGGAAGCGCGCATGGCGGCTTGACTTTCGCCGACTTCTGCCCGGAGAATGCTGTCGATGAAACGCGCAAACATCCCAAAATCGGCCGTTTTTCTGGGCGTTGCGATCGCCGCCGGCGCGTTTTTGCGTTTCTTTCGGTTGCCGTTCGGCCTGCCGGACGTGCTTTACGTCGATGCGTTCAAGTTCGTCGATGCGGCGCGCGAGATGGTCGCCGGCGGCGACTGGACGCCCAAATCGTTTCAATACCCCGGATTTTTCACGAACCTGCTCGCGCTGGTTTTTTGGATGACGGGCGCGAAGTCGGCGTATGCCACGCACCTCATCGCGGCGGCGGTTTCGGCGCTGTTCGGCACAGGATTGATCCTGATCACCTACTTCGCGGCGCGGCAGGCGTGCGGGCGCGCGGGTGCGATCCTGGCCGCCGCGCTGACGGCTTTTTCGATCGCGTTCGTGACGCTATCGCGCATCCCGGCGACCGACTGCATCCTGTCGTTTTTCATGACGGCCGGCGTGTGGATGCTCGCGCGGGAAAACGCGGGGCTGAAACATCTGTTTTTGGCCGGCGTTTTTCTCGGCCTCGCGATCGGGACCAAGTTCACCGGGCTTTTCCTTGCCGGCTGGATGCTGGTTGCGATCGCGGCCGTCTCGGTTCGCTCGCGCAAGCTGGCGTGGCCGGTCGAGGGGTTGCTGATTTGCGCGCTGCTGGCGTTCATCGCGCTGATCGTCACCACGCCGTTCCTGCTCACGCGGTTTGCGCTGTATTGGCAGCGGTTCGCGTTCGAGTTGCAAATCCAGCGCTTCGGCCAGATTGGCCGCGTGCAGTATGGATTTTTCGATTACTTTATTTCATCGACGCCCACGTGGGAAATGCCATGGCTGGGGACGTCGATCCTCTACACGGACGGCGCGGTGATCCTGGGGTTGGGCGTAATTGGATGTATGATTGCGCTCAGCGGGCGGTTCGGCAACGCGCCGCTGCTGCATGCGCTGTATGTGCTGATGTATCTGGCGCTGATCTGCCGGCCGGGCTCGCTCAAGGCGATTCGCTTTCTCGCGCCGATTCTGCCGTCGTTCTACATCATGGCCGCATGGGCGCTCGAGCGCGCCGCAAAGAAGAAATGCGTCTGGGCGTTCGGCGCGGTCGCGATGCTCGCATTCCCCATTTACAAGTCGCTCGATTATCTACTGATGACGCGCTGCGAACTGACGCAAGTCGGGGTTGCCCGCTGGATGCAGGCGCATGTCCCGAAAAACTCGGCCGTGTTTGTGTCGCCGTTCTTTTTGGAAAACCTCGAAAAGCTCGGCTACCGCACGGTGCATGTTCCCGAGGCCGGTTCGCGCCAATACCGCGTCCTTGGCAACGTACGCTTCAATACCGAACTCATGCCGATTTACGACGCCCAATTCGTCGATGATCTCGCGAACATGGGCGTGCGGTATGTCGTCACGAATTCGTATTTCGACGCGGCGTTTTCGGATGTGCGCGAGAACCGCCGCTGGTTCCAGAATTCAACCGCGGCCTTTCAGGGATATCTGGACAATCTCAAGCGCCGCGGCAAATTGGTGTTTGAAATCGAAGGCCAAAGCAAGCGTCGCATCGGACCGGACGTGCGGGTTTATCAACTGGGGCGGTAGGTCGGCTCTTTGAGCCGACGCTTGGCTTTTCATTCCCAATCACGTTGGCCCCGGAGGGGCCGTAGCGAGTAGCCCCCGGCGAAGCGCAGCGCCGCCGGGGGATCAGAATGTGAATCGGGGCGCCCCCGAAGGGGCGCGCGCGACTCATCCGT
>JAJFUE010000201.1 GCA_021372575.1 bacterium
GACGAGGAACGCGCACGCACCGCCGAGGCCAACCGATTCGGAGCGGGTCAATTCGTCGTCCGGAACCATGAGCAGCACGGGGATGGGGTGCGTTGTGCCGTTCTGCTTGAGGATGCGGACCGTTTCGTTGGCGGCGAGCCCGTCGAGTTTTTCGTCGATGACGACGAGCGACACGTCCTCGAGGCTCGGGCAGGTCAGGGCCGCGGTTCCGTTGCTCACGGTCGTGACGTGATAGCCAACGTCATGCAGCGCCGAGCGGACGATATCCTGCACCGCAAGCGAGTCATCAATCACCAGAATCGATTCACCGGCCATCGCAATTACCTCGTATAGTATCGTGGGCTCACTCGCCCTTGATCCATTGTTGAATCCACGCGCCGGCCATGAAATCGGTCGGCCAGCCAACCTCGACCCGCTCGCTGAAATACCGGGCCACTTCCTCGACGGTTCGCGAGGCGCGCGCGCCGTAGGCATCCACGGCGCGCTTGACCAGTTCGCGGCCCACCGCGGCCAGCGCGGCCATGCTGTCCTCGTGGCAGCCGGCCATATGCTGGGGCCTTGCGCCGGCGTGAACCAGATATTGATCGAACTGCGACGAATCGAGCCTGCCGTCGCGCCATTGGATGAGGTCGGCGCGCTGGTAGCGCAATCCTTCGCTCGTCCACATCGATTCGGTCAGGAGCGGCTCGGCGATCTGGTCGTCGGTCTGGGTGACCGTGCCGAGGCGGTCCGAGAGCTGGTTCAGGACGGCGCAGGCGAAGCCGGCGCCGGAAACGAACGGGCCGCGGTGGCCGTGATAGATCTGGCGATTTTCGGGCTGGGCCTGCGGGCGGCGGCGCCTGCCGAAGAGGCCGAGCAGGCCGGAGCTTTCCTCGTCCTCGGGCTGTTTTTTATCTTCGGGTTCGCCGGGGGGGGGCGCGGCCGCGTGGGCCGGCGCGGCCGGTTGCGGTTTCTTCTTTTGCTCGGCGGGCTCGATGAGCTGCATCATGAGCAGGCTGTCGATCGCGCACAGGGTTTCGAATTTGCCGATGCCGGAAAGATAAATGAGCGCGCGCAGCGAGCGCTGGCCGTTGAGCAGCGAGAGGACGCGCCACGTGCTCGGCGTGAGGCGCATCTCGGGCATGGCGGCGACGTCGGCGCGGGTGCGATAGATGCGGCTGGTGTCGCGCAGGTTGCGGTCGATCTCGCGCCACTGCTCCATGCGCTCGGCGCCTTCGTCGAGCAGCTTGTTGATTTCGAGTGCCAGGATGGTGTGCGTCATCGACGCCGTGATGCCGTGTTCAAACTTGAACGTGCCCTCGGTCCAACTCAGCGCCTCCCATAGCTCTTCCTTGGCCTGGAGCTCGAGGGCCTGCTTGACCTGCTCGGGGGTGACGAGGCCGCGCTGCACGAGCAGCTCGCCGAGTGGGGTGTGCTCGTGGTCGGAGTCGCGCTGGTATTCGAGGATTTCCTCGAGATCGCGGCGGCGGATCGCGGCGCTGCAGATGAGGAGCTGGCCGAGCTTGAGCATGCGATTGGGGGAGGTCGTGCCGATGAGGCGGCCTTCCTTGATGATAAGGCCCATCGTGCGATCGTCGGTTGTGAGCGTCAGGATGCCGGTCAGCGATCCCATCGCGAGGAAACGCAGCACGTCAGGGAGTTGAAACGCCCCGATTGTTCCCTCGAGTTCCATCTGTTTGCCAACCATTGCCGAAGCCATGTGTGCGCGTTCCCCCATGATGCAGATGCGCGACCATAGCGGGGACCTGCCCCTTACGGTTCTACGGATTTCTTATCGGAGGGCGGGGCGCGAAACTCAATTGGGGTATGTTAAAAAGAGAACGTGCAAAAAAAGAATGCAGGCCGTCGAAGACACGAAAGAAAACATGAAAGAGAGCGAGAAGAAGTTCAGTCGTTCAGATGGTATCTTTCCAGTAATTCTTTCGCACGGATGTCGACTTCCCAGCCGCGGTCGTCTTCGAATGGAGTGTTTGCCACAAATTTTAGTTCACCCTTGAGCGCCGCGCACAAGTTTTCGTCGTCCTCGATCAATTTCATGACACTCAATTTCCATGCACCATCATTGATCACCATGATCTTCTTAAGATGCGGCACAAGCATGATGCCGAGTGTTTTTACGGAATCAACTACTGTCGAGAAAATGGGCCAGTTAAAGTCCTGAAGCCATTTCAGAATTTCATCCAGCACTGGCTCGACCATCTGAGGGTCGGCGTGGCGTATTCTCCACGCGGCGGCGTAATCGAATTTGTCTCGAGGGACGAGGTCCTCCGCCGATTGAATGGACCCATAGATTTTGTGTTCCTCGATGCATTCAGAAGTAAGCCGAGCCAATTCCGGTTCCCAGTGATTCGTTAATGTAAACAATTGTTCTTTCAAATTCATGCATAGTTGCCAGTCTTTAACGACGAGTTCCTTCAAAATGTTAATGACTGCTGGAGTGTGCCAAGAATATAGAAGTACCTTCAATTGGGGAATCAATCCGAACGAATGTCCCTTCAATACCTCGCATAAAGGTTTGAAGATCGGCCAGGACGTATCCTGAAGGCACATCAGAATCGGGGCCAGCACGATCTCCAGATTAACCCATTCGGCTTTCTTGATTCTTTCGACCGCGGCGAAATCATCTGGGCCATCGGGGATCAGCGACTTAAAAACCTGCATGCTGGGCACATTTTTAACTTTGGCCATTTCTCTCGTCCTCAGCCCGACTTTGCATCTCTGCGACAAAATTTTCTGCTTAATACAATCGCGCTGATCAGGCCGAGGGCGGCGAAGACCAGCACAAGCCAGGAGGAGGGCGAGACGAACCAGTAGGGGCGGCCGGGCCAGTCGGCTTTTTGCTGGAGATACCAGAGGTCGAGGTGGTCGCGGCCGTCGGTGGGGAAGACTTGCGGCGGCGGCGGCGCGGGCGGGGCGGACCATGAGAGGTAGTCTTCACGCCAGACGAACGGGAGCGATTTGCCGTCGCCGAAGTGGCGGTTGAGCATCGAGCGTGCGAGGTGAGCATTGATGTAGAGGCCCGACAGGCGCGGCTGCCAGACGGTGTATTGCACGGCGAACAGGCGGTCGTGGCCCATGATCAGAAAACGCTCGGTGTAATTGAAGGAGACGGCGAGGAGCTGGACGAGAAGGCCGATGATGATGACGGCGGTTGCGAGGAAGCGGGCGAAGGGGCGGATCGCGCGCCGGTTCTCGAGCATGCAGCCAAGCGGCAGGAGCATGAACGGCACGAGGTAGTGCAGCCGGCGCGGGCCCCAGGTTTCGTCGGCCCACGGGCGGTTGCGCAGGTGAAAGAGCGCGATGAGGATCATGCCGATGAAGATCGGGCGGAACGCGGGGAATCGGCGCAGGAACGGCGACCAGAGCCACAGCGCCACGATGAGCGGCGGCGAGAAAAACAGGACGCTTTTGCCGGGACTCGCGATGACCGCATAGACGGCGTCCCACAGCGGGTAGGGCATGATCTCGGTCGCGAGATTATAGCGGCCCTTGAACACCCAGCCGTTATAGCGCCAATGGTTGCTGACGAGGAACACAAACGCGCCGATGGCGAGGATGATGAGAATGAAAACGAACTGCGAAACGAATTTGGGGCGGGACGCGAGCTTGTTGCGGAAGACGATCCAGGCCGCGGCGGCGATGAGAACGGCGGAGTGAAGCAGGCCGGTGAACTTCGTGAGCGGCAGGAGCGCGAGCGCGACGGCGAACAGAACGGCCGATGCGGTCGAGGCGGTTTCGATCCACGCGATGAGCGCCCAGACGGCGACGAGCGTCCAGAGCGTGATCTGGACCTCCATGCCGAATTTGGCATAAGGCCACAGCATCGTGCCGAGGCCGAGGATCAGCGTGAGGACGGCGGCGACGGCGCGGTCGCGCCACAGGCGCAGTGAAAGCGCGTAAAAGACGAGGCAGGTCAGGACCGTGAACAGCGGCAGGACGAACGTGTAGGCGAGCTGGCGCAGGCCGGGGAGGGCGCTGCGTTTTTCGAGGGCGAGCTTGACGGCGGCGGAGGGGAGATATTGAACGACCTCGATGAGGCCGCCCTGCGTCCACGGGGAAAGGCTGCCGTCGCTGCGGTGGCCGAGCGTGCCCTTGAGGATCGCCTCGGCCTGATCGATGTTCGCGCCCTCGTAGCCGAAGTAGAGCTTCGAGCCGGTCAGGCCGTAGCAGGCCATGAGCAGTCCGGCGAGAGCGAGGGCCATCAGCCAGCCACGTTTGGGATTTTGCGCGGTCAGATTCATTGCGGAAGGATAACAAAGAAGATCGGAGACATCAAAACACCAAATGCGGCGCAGGCGGCATCATCTGTTCAGGCGAATGGCAATTGAGATTTGAAGTAAGAATATCTGAGCGGGAATTGGCGCGCATAAAGTTGTGTGTCGCCCCTTGTCGGGGCTCTGGTTTTTAGCGGAGGCGTGCGGGAAATGGTTGGACGCGGGGGAATAAAACAATTCCCCACGCGGATGGAACGGATTAAACGGATTTTTGCGGATTGGCGTGAATCCGTGTTCATCCGCTTTATCCGCGTTGATTCGCGTTCAATTAGACGCGGATGATGCGGATGGGTGCGGATGATTTCGGCGTCAATCCGTATTCATCCGCTTTATCCGCGTTGATTCGCGTTTAATTAGACGCGGATGATGCGGATTGGAGCGGATGATTTCGGATTGCCTAAAATCTGCGCGGCTCGTCGGCGCTGGGGCCGTAGAGGCCGGGGATGTGGACGTCGAGCAGGCGCAGATAGACGCCGAGTTGCGCCCGGTGGTGAATCATGTGGTTCATCATCATGACGCGCACGCACATCGCGCGCGGCAGCTCGAAGATGACGGTTTCGCCGGCGCGCAGCGTCCATTTCGAGGCGAAGAATTCGTCGCTCTTGCCCTGGATCTGCGCGATGGCGTCGGCGGCGTTGTGGTCGAATTTCTCGAGGAGCTCGTCGGCGTTCTCCGGGGGCGCGGGGCGCACGGGGCGCGCCTTGAGGTCGTATTCGTCGGCCTCGACGATGCGCGTCGCGAACACCGGCAGGTCGGCGACGTGCGACGCGAGCCAGATCAGCGAGCCCGATTTCTGATGCGGCTTGAATTCGAATTTCTCCTCAGGGACGATCTCCAGATACTTGCGCGTGTTCGGGAACTCGACGTTCATCTCGGCAACGAGCAGATCGGCGACGTTCATGGGCGAATCCTTTGATCCATGATTCATAACTATTTATAAATCTATATCATCGAACGGCAGAATTCGAGAAGTAGAAAGGTTACGATTTGGTAATCCCTCGCTCACGCTCGGGCTACTGCATCGGGCTCTCTCACCCCACGTCGTGCACGACGGCCGTCGCGGGTAGGAGGGCGTGGCAGGCTTCTTCGGGGGAGAACGGGTTGATGTAGAAGCCGGTGCCCCACTCGAAGCCGGCCTGGCGCGTGAGTTTTGGAATGATTTCCATGTGCCAGTGATAATAGACGTTCTCGCCCTGGCGCAGCGGGGAGGTGTGGAGCATCCAGTTGTAGGGCGGGTCTTCAAGGGTGACGCGCAGGCGGTCGAGCGTCTCGCGCAGGATCGCCGCGAACGCAGTGACCTCGTTTTTCTGGATGTCATGGAAACTGCTTGTGTGCTTCGTCGGCAGGATCCAGCACTCGAAGGGGAATCGCGACGCGAACGGCAGGATCGAAATGAAGAGGTCCGATTCGCAGACGATGCGCTCGCGGTCGGACTGCTCCTGTTTAATGATGTCGCAATAGACGCAGCGTTCCTTGTAGTCGAAGTAGCGCTGCGCGCCTTCGAGTTCCTCCTGGACGCGCTTGGGGACGATCGGCATCGCGATGAGCTGGCTGTGGGGATGCTCGAGCGAGGCGCCGGCCTCGCGCAGGTGGTTCTTGAAAATCATGACGTATTCGAGGCGCTGGTCCTTGGCCATCTCGATCGAGCGGTCGCGGTAGGCCCAGACGATCTCCTCGACCTGCTTGACGTCCATCTGGCCGATGTGCTTGTTGTGCTCGCGCGTCTCGATGAAGACCTCGTGGACGCCCATGCCGTTGATCATGTCGTACATGCCGTTGCCGGCGCGCTTGACGGGCTCGTTGGCGACGAGGGCCGGGTATTTGTTGGGCACGACGCGCAGCCACCAGTCGGGGCGGTTGGGCGCGCTCCCGGCGGGGCGGTAGGCCATGACCTCATCGGGGGTGTGGCGCTCGTTGCCGGGGCAGAACGGGCAGAAGCCCTCCTGGCGCGGGGCCTTATCGACGACAAACGCGGCGGGGCGTTTGGCGCGCTCGCTGGCGATGATCACCCAGCGGCCGGTGACGGGGTCTTTGCGGAATTCGGGCACGGCAGTGAGTCCTGGGTCCTGAGTGTTGAGTCCTGAGATGCGGGCCGTCACTATACAGATCGGCCATTCAGGGCGGACTACTTTAAATTTAAGTCCGGGAGAATGAGGGGTGTCAACTTAAAGAACGCGGAGCGTGGCTCGTGGATCGTGGATCGTGAGGATGTGGCGATTCACGATTCACGTGCCACGGTTCACGAAAAAAGGTTTCCCCGCCGGTGGGGGCCGACGGGGAGGGAGGGGGAGGATACTAACCGCGTGATCAGGTCTTGGGGAGGACCGAAGCGATCGCGCGGAAAGCGGTTGACATGTCAATCGCTTTCATATCACCAGACTTGGGGTGGGGGGATTGGGTTTGGTGAGAGGCGAAATTATTTTGGATCGATTAGGATTACGCCGAAAGACGCAGAATTAAATGTAAAATGGGCACAAATCGAAGCTGTCATCGGTGATTTAGAGTGACTGACAAAAGTTTTCCGGCAATGCGCCAATCGAGACGGTTCCAAGTTTGGCGATTCGATGATTGGTTCGATTACGATTACAAGCACGAATGCAAGGCGAGGGATCACCGGAATGATCGGCAATTCCTCGCTCGCGCTACGGCATCATGGCTATTGGCCGACTTGGGCGCGGGGCTTGGGCGGCGGGCCATCCCACTCGTGGTAGGCGGGGTTGGCCAGGCGGGTCTTGGCCCGATCAAGCAACTGGCGATTGCGATCCAGGAACTGCTCGACCGTTTTCTGCTCGTTCCAGTCGAGGATCTGGTGGATCTGGTAGAAGCCGGTTTCAAGGCCCTCGTAGGAGCCCCACCACTCCGTTTCGTCCTTGAGCGCGAGCTCGGCGAGCTGGGCCTGCACGTGCATGAATTCGCGAAGCTGCTCGTTGTAGATCTCGCTCCAGGATGTCTTGCGCGTCGGGGTGTCGGTGGCGCCGGTCTTGATTTCGTTGAGCACGAGGCCGCAGCCGGGGCCGGCGTTGGGCGCCGGGACGCCCATGATCGAGCACATCGTCGGGACGAGGTCGATCTGGTCCGCCTGCTCAACGGTGAAGCCCTTCTTGACGCCCGGTCCGACGACGATCGCCAGCGTGCGCCAGGCGTCGGGCGAGACGGCGGGGTGGAACCCGTGGATCGACTGGCCATGGTCGGCCGAGATGATGAGGAGGGTCGAATCCCACGTACCGGCCTTTTTGAGGTCATCGACAAACTTGCCGATGGCGGCGTCGGTCACGTGCAACTGATCGATATAAGGCGAACCTTCGCCCCAGATGTTGCGGTCCCAGGGCTGGCCCGTGCCGCGGTGGCTGCAGCGGATGCCGGCCTCGCCGACGTTCTGCAGATGCAGGAGCATGAACAGGATGTTGTCCTCGCGCTGGGCGCGGGCGGCCCAGTCAAGAAGCTGGCCGTCCTTGACGTTGGGGTTCATATAGCTGATGCAAAAGTTCTTGTTGATCGACTGGTAGGAGTATTCGTTGACGCCGTGGGCGGTGAGGCCCTCGGAATAGAACGAATCCTGCGCAAGGTGGCAGCCCTCGGGGATGAAGAAATTGCCGGCCAGAAGGCTGACGTTCGGGATGGCGGTCGTATGGACGCGGGCGTAGGGGCCCTGATGGGGGTGGTCGGGGGCGATGAGGCTGACGCGCTTGATGAGGGCGCCCTCGTCGGCGAGCTTCTTCATCGCGGGCATGTCGGCCTTCTGCAACGAATCCATGTGCAGGCCGTCGATGAGCAGGATGATGGCGTGCTTGGGCGCGTCGGCCGGGCGCGGGGCGCGGCGGCGCGCGGCGTGGGACTCGGTTGTAAAAGCCACAAAGATGCAAACGATCGATAAGCATAGGAACGCGCGGGAAAAACGGGACATGATCGTACCTCCAGGATCGCGGGCGGCTCGAACGCCGGCCTATAAATATGAAAACGATTTTCCAAGTATGAGCTTATTGTTGCAATGGGGGAATTTTGGCGGGGGGAGAGGGAGGGCGGGAATGATGAAAGATGAAACATGAGGAAAAGGTCCAAGGGATGGTTGATCGATTACGATTACGATTACGATTACGAGCACGAGCACGAGCCCGAAAGAACCGATGGAGAGGTTGTCCCTCGCTTACACTCGGGCTACCGTATAGATGGCACGAGCACGAGCACGAACGGCACTGGACTGGATGCGGGAGATGGCGCAGAATGCGGACATGAGCGAGGGACGGACCACACCGCGTTGGGCCATGATTGCCGGAGCTTTGCTTGCGGCGTGGGTGGCGTTTACGTTCTCGTTCACGCCGCTCAGGACCTCGACCGACGAGTGGTGGCACCTCAAGTCGGGGCGCTATATCGTCGAGCACGGCCTGCCGCAAAACGACATCTTCACCTACACGGCGCAGGACCGGCCTTGGTACAACCACGAGTGGCTCGCGCAGGTGATCATGTGGGAGGTGTTCGTGGCCGGGCGCGATTCGGGGCTGGGCGGCGTGCGCGCGGTGATTCTGTTCAAGACGCTGTTTATCATCATGGCTTTCGCCGGATTCGGCTGGTTGCTGGCGCGGCGGATGCGCGAGCCGATGTGGGCGTGGCTCGTCGCGGCGATTGCGCTTTCGCTGGCGCGACGGCACTTTTATCCGCGGCCGCCGTTCATCTCGTACCTGCTGATCGCGCTGGTGTTCTGGATGCTGATCGAGTGGCGGAGCGGGCGGTTGCGCGAGCGGTGGCTTTGGCTCCTGGCGCCGGTGTTCGCGTTGTGGGCGAACCTGCACGGCGGTTGGGCGGCGGGGATCCTTTTCATTGGGGCGTTCTGGGCGGATGCGGCGTGGGAACTTGGCGTCGATTATTCATTGGGCGCGTGGACGCGGCCGCAGCTCAGGCGGGTCGGGTTGCTGACGGGGCTGGGGATCGCATGCACGGCTGCGACGCTGGCCAATCCCTACGGCGTGCACCTTTATCATATGTTCACGAACGTGATGAGCGACCCGTATTTGAAATACATTATTGCGGAGCTGCTGCCGCCGGATTGGCCGGTCATGCAGATTCTCGAGGCGGTCGTCCTGCTGATCATGGCGGTGGCGATCCGGCCGGTCAGGTGGTGGAGCTGGCTGGTCATGGCGCTGTGGCTGGCGGCGATCCACTACGGGCTCATGCACATCCTCGCGCGCGAAGGCTACATGGGCGGCGTGCAGCCGAACGCGTGGCTGGCGACGGCGGTCGCGGTCATTGGATGGACGGTTTTGATTGTCAGGGTTCGGCCGGCGGGATGGGTTGCGCACCTGCTGTTGGGGGCATTTTTCCTGCAGCAGGGAATTCATCACGTGAGGCACCTGGCGCTGACGGCGCTGGCGATCATGCCGGGGCTTGCATGGGGACTCGAAGCGTGGTCGGGCGAGCTTGCCGCCCATTACCAATGGCACGCGATGAGGCACCGGCATGTCGTGCCGGCGGCGATTCTGGCGGGGCTGGCTTTCTGGTGGACGTTCTGCCCGCTGTATAGCCTGACCGTTCCGAGAAGTTATGAAGAACCCTATTGGATGCGCAATGCGCGGCTTATGCCGGAAAGCGTGCGGGCCGGCATCTCGCGGCTGGTTCCCGAAAGCGTGCAGCGCGGCATCATGTGGCTGACCCCCGAATACTCACGGGTCGGTCCAACCGTCGAATATGAGCCCGGCTATTACCCGCGCGAGGAAATGGACCTGCTGATTCAGGCGGGACTGCCGGGGCCGCTTTTCACCGACGGCAACACGTCTGGCTATTACATGTGGCGGCTCGCGCCGGACCTGTTGACCGACAAGGGCTATCCGATCCCGGGGCGGCCGGGTTACAAGATTTTCACCGACAACCGCTACGACATTTACGGCGGCCAGTTCGTTCCGGACGAGCACAGCGTGTTGAACGGACTCAGCGAGGCCGAGGCCGCCAATTACAACAAGCACCTCAACTGGAACGGCCACAAATACGCACCGTGGAAGACGGTCATCAAGAAATGGGGGATCCAGACGATCATCGTCCCGAATGCCGCCAAGGTGATCAATCGCGAGCTGGCCAAGGGCGGCTGGGTTCGCGTGGCCAACGGGGTGGTTGCGATCTGGGTGCAGGACACGCCGGAAAATCGGCCGGCGATCGAGCGGGCGAAAAAATTAATGGTGAATGGTGAATCGTGAATAGTGAATGGTGAATAGTGGATGGGTAATGGTGAGAATGCGGAGTGCGGAATCATGCACTCCGCGTTTTTGTTTGAGAGGGAGTGGGGGTTATGGGGGTGATGGGACTCATGGGACTCATGGGACTTATGGGACCTATGGGCCTAGGGTTGGGGATTCGATTACGATTACGATTACGATTACGAGCACGAGCACGAGCACGAGCACGAACGCGAGTACGAACGCGAGTACGAACGCGAGCTTGAGCATGACATATTTCTTAGCTCCCGCCGGGGGTCTCGGATAAACTGGTTTTAAAGTGAATCTAATTGGCAGCCGAAACGGGTCGGCTGCGTGAGTTATTGTTTCGATTACGATTACGATTACGAGCACGAGCACGAGCGTGAACGGAGGCTGACGCATGCGCGAGGTGTATGCGGGGTTGGGGCCTTGTTATTTCGGCGGCGGGGTGTGCCGGTTTTGCGTGTGGGCACCCCAAGCCGGGCGGGTTGAGGTGCATCTCGTCGCGCCGCTCGACCGGATCGAGCCGATGAAACCGTGCGGCGATGGCTACTTCGAGATCGAACTCAAGGGCGTGCCCGTCGGCAGCCTGTATTTTTACCGGCTCGACGGCGGCGACGACCGGCCGGATCCGACCTCGCGCAGCCAGCCGCAGGGCGTGCACGGGCCGTCCGAGGTCGTCGAGGCGGCGTATCCGTGGACCGACATGGGGTGGTTCGGGCCGGCGCTGCGCGACTACGTGATCTATGAGCTGCATGTCGGTACGTACACGCCCGAGGGAACGTTCGACGCGGTGATCGGGCATCTGCCGGAGCTGCGCGAGCTGGGAATCACGGCCGTCGAACTGCTGCCGGTCGCGGAGACGCCGGGCTGGCGCAACTGGGGATACGATGGAGTGGATCTGTGGGCGCCGCACAGCGGCTACGGCGGACCGGACGGGTTGAAAAGGCTTGTCGATGCGTGCCACGCGCACGGCATGGCGGTCGTGCTGGACGTGGTCTATAACCACCTCGGGCCGGAGGGGAATTACCTCGGCCGGTTCGGGCCGTATTTCACCGACACTTACAGGACGCCGTGGGGGCCGGCGGTGAATTTCGACGGCGCCGGCAGCGACGGCGTGCGGCGGTTCATCGTCGGCAACGCGCTGTACTGGATCGACCAGTTTCATGTCGATGCGCTGCGGCTGGACGCGCTGCACGCGATCTTCGACCGGTCGGCGTATCACATTTTCGCCGAGCTGGCCGACGCCGTGCACGAACTGGGCGAGAAAATCGGCCGTCGCGTGTATTTGTTCGCGGAGACGACGCTCAACGACACGCGGCTCGTTCGGCCGCGCGAGCAGGGCGGCCACAACCTCGACGCGCAGTGGAACGACGATTTCCACCACGCCGTGCACACGCTGTTGACGGGCGAGAACAAGGGTTATTACGAGGACTTCGGGAGCATGGGGGATTTGGTCAAGGCGCTGCGCGAGGGTTACGTCTATACGGGCCAGTATTCGCGGTTCCGGGGGCGGCGGCACGGGCACTCGTCGAGGGACGTGCCGGCGAGAAAGTTTGTCGTGTGCGCGCAGAACCACGACCAGGTCGGCAACCGCATGCAGGGCGACCGGCTGACGACGATCGTTTCGCACGAGGAGCTCAAGCTGGCGGCGGGGGTGACGATCCTCTCGCCTTACCTGCCGCTGCTGTTCATGGGCGAGGAGTGGGCCGAGCCGGCGCCGTTCCTGTATTTCGTGAGCCACGGCGACCCGGAGCTCGTCCAGGCGGTGCGCAAGGGGCGCGCCGAGGAGTTCGCGCAGTTCAAATGGGAAGGCGAACTGCCGGATCCGCAATCGGAAGAGACGTTCAACAGGTCGAAGGTGAACCACGCGCTGAAGGGCGAGGGCCGGCACAGGCAGCTGCGCGATTTTTACAGGCACCTGCTGCGGTTGCGGCGCGAGGTGCGGGCGTTGTGCGAAATGGATAAAGAGCACATGGACGTCGTTGGGTTCGAGGGCAATCGTACGCTGGCGATGCGGCGCTGGGCGGGGAATTCAGAAATCGTGATGGCCGCGAATTTCGGCAAGGCGCCGGCGACGATCAAGGTCGCGCTGCCGGAGGGGACGTGGCGGTTGATCGTCGATTCGGCCGACGCCAAATGGGGCGGACCCGGCGAGCGCGCGCAACAGCATGTGGAGAGCAAGGGCGACGCGCAGATCGAGATCGGGCCGGAGAGGTTTTTGGTTTACGAGAAGGGGAAGGATTTTTAACCACGGAAAGCACAGAAGGCACGGAAAAAAGGCAGGGGAAATAACGACAAAATTCTTTTCTCACAGAGACACGGAGAAACAGAGACACAGAGAAATTCGAGAGATGCGGGGAGGGGACGACGAGAATATTTTTTAACCACGGAAGGCTTGGCGCAGCGGAGCCGCAACCAAAACGAGGCCGCCAAAATACATCACGCAAAAACGCAAAAGGGCAAAAGCGCGAAAGAGAAGATTCAGAACCAAATTCAGGTCACGAAAGGCACGAAAGAGAGAACACGAAAGACACGAAAAAGTTCCGG
>JAJFUE010000011.1 GCA_021372575.1 bacterium
ACGGAGGGTACGACAAGGCTCAGTTCTTTGAGCCTGAGGGGATGGCCGTCGACGGTGACACGCTTTACGTGGCTGATCGACGCAATCACTCGATCCGCAAGGTTGATCTCGAAGCCGAAAAGGTCACGACCATTGCCGGCAATGGCAAGCAAGGTTGGGAGCGGAAGAAGGGCGGGGCCGGTAAAGAGATTTCGCTCGCGAGTCCCTGGGATCTTCTCTTGCGTGGCGATGAGCTTTACATCGCGATGGCCGGCTTGCACCAGATTTGGTCCTTCGACCGCGTAACCGGCCGCGTGGGAGCGTTCGCCGGCAGCGGCCGCGAGGGGATTCGCGACGGCAACAACGCGGACGCCGCGCTGGCCCAGCCTTCCGGCCTCAGCTTCTCCCGCAACCGTCTCTATTTCGCCGACAGCGAAGTCAGCGCCGTGCGTTACGTCGATCTTGCCGGCAACCGTGTCCAGACGCTCGTCGGCACGGGGCTGTTCGATTTCGGCGACCGCGACGGCCGCGCCGAACGAGCGCTGCTGCAGCACCCGCTCGACCTTGCCGTCAGCGGCAACATGGTGTATATCGCCGACACCTACAATCACAAAATCAAATTCCTTGACATCGAACTCGCGCGAATCGAAACGATTTACGGCGGGGCGGGCGAGCTTTACGAACCGGGCGGCATCAGCCTGGCCAGGGGCAAGCTCTACATCGCCGACACCAACCACCATCGCATCCTTGTGACGGACATCCCAAGCCGTTGGACTCGCGAACTGGCGCTGATGGGCTGGCCTGCTCGGACCGAATCTCCCGCCAAATCCACCCGCGAGTCGGTCGTCATCGGCCCGCTCAGGACCGATGCCGCGGCAACGATCCGGTTCGATGTTCATCTGCCGCCCAATACCGAACTGAACATGCTCGCGCCGATGACGGTCAACATCGCGCCCGTGGGCGGCGCCAGGTTGATCGGAACCCACAACGGCGCGTTTCAGGTCACGGCCGCCAAGCCGCATCTGCCGTTTGAAGCGAAAATCCCGATCACCGATCAACCCAGCGAAGGCATCTACAACATCGACCTGACGTTCGCTTACTGCACCGAGTCCGACAAGGCCCTGTGCATCCCCGCGTCCATCCGCTTGCAGGCGAAGATCGCAACCAACCCCAACGGCCAGCCCCGCGCAACGATTCATCATGCGCTGAAACCGCCATCGGGTTAACGAATGGATTCGCTCCCAATCTGTGCGGATCTGTTCAATCCGTTCAATCTGTGTGTGGAAATCCAGAACTCCGCGCGCTGTTCCATGCCTCGTATCTTCCCTTCGCAAGCTGCATCGCCAGCAGCCACGACTTCGGGTGCCATGCCCCGGCGCGCAAATACAGGATCACGCTCGCGAGGTATTCCAGCGGCCATGGCCGCGGCGGCCGCCTTGTCTTCTGCGCGAATTCGACCCGGTCGTTCGTCGCGTGCGTGCTGTAAATCAGCCGCGCCGCATACTCATACGTGAACCGCTCGCGGGGCATGAGGTGCGTGAGCCGCAACTGCGGGAAATAACCAGCCGCCAGCCCCTGCTCGAGCACGTTCGTCACGAGGTCGCTGTCCTCGCCCCGCCCGAGCCCCTTGCCGCTCGGCCCCAGTATTTGCCGCTCCGTGTCCTTCAACGCCAGTTCGGCCCACTTGCGCGCCGCGACCGTTCGCACGGCCATCCCCGCCCCGCGCGGATACCACGGCCCGTACGGCTTGCCCTTGAGCCCGCGCACCGGCCGATCGCCCGCGCCGCCGATCGCGTAATAACTCAAGAACGGCCTGAGCCACGCCGGCGGCTCCACCTCGTATTTGCCCTCAATGTATCCGCCGATCGCGCCCAGCTGCGGATCCTGCTCCAAAATCTCGACGACGCGCTTCAGGTAATCCGGCGCCGGCAGGTTGTCGTCATCGACATAGACCACGACGTCCCCGGCGGCCTCGAAGATCGCGCGCATGCGCGCGTGAATCGCCCCCAGCCGCTCCTCGCGCACGACCCGCGGCGACATCCCGCACGCGACCTCGCCGATCCACGCCGCCACGGGCGTCGCGCTGGCGTTGTCGATGACGATGCACTCCCACCTCTCGCGTTCGAGCGTCTGCGCCGCAAGCGCCGCCATCACCCACGCCAGGTATTCCCGGCGCGGGTTGTGCGTGCAAATGCAGACGCTCAGCCGCGAACCATCCATGCCCAGAAGCCTACCCAAAATGAAGCCGTAAACCCATCTTATTCATTGCTCGTGCTACTACGAAAAAACGTCGGAAGTCATCGTGCTCGTGCTCGTGCTCGTAATCCTTAGCTGGCGTAGCCAGAACCAAGCTATTGCATACCGTCCGGCTGTTTCTTGCCCGGCGAATTCAGTCGAGACCCGAGCCCGGGCAGGGGCTCCACAGATTTGTATCGCTCCGTTGTGCCGCCCCTTGCCGGGGCTCGGTATGACTGATGGAACTGCTGTCCCAGCGCTGACGCGCTGGGCTAACTTGTATCGCCCCTGCCGGGGCTGGGCGTTCCATAACATGCGACTGTGTTCTCCAATATTTGTGCTCATTTTACATTCAATTTGGCGTGTTACAGAGTAATCGTAATCGTAAGCTCTCGTCTAAGCCCCCCTTGAGAGCGCCGTCCCGCGACCAATTCCCGTAGCACGATGTGGGGCCGGCGCCCTCGCCGGCCATTTTCATTCATTTCTCATCATTCATCATTCATCTTTCATCTCTCATCTTTCACCGCTTGAACCCCGCCGATCCCCCTGTATAATCTCCCTAGCATGATGTCGAATTCAGGTCGGAAAAGAGCCGGAATGAAAATCCTGATTCTGGGCGCCGGTGCGACGGGACTTGGGGCGGCCAGGCGCCTTGCCGACGCCGGCCACAGCGACTGGGAACTCTGGGAGCAGGACGGCATCCCCGGCGGCCTGTCACGCAGCATCACCGACGAGCACGGCTTCGTCTGGGACATCGGCGGCCATGTCCTGTTTTCGCATTATCGCACGTTCGACGACCTGCTCGACAAGGCCCTCGGCGAGGGCGGCTGGATCGACCACGAGCGCGAAAGCTGGATCCGCATCCTCGGCACGTGGGTCCCCTACCCGTTCCAGTACAACATCCACCGCCTGCCGCCGGCCGAACGCCTGCGCTGCCTCAAGGGCCTGCTTGCCGTGATCGGCGCCAACGGCGGCCCGCCGGCCAATTTCGAGGAGCTCCTGCGCCGCAGCTTCGGGGCCGGCATCGCCGACCTGTTCATGCTCCCTTACAACTTCAAGGTCTGGGCCTGGCCGCCGCGCGAGCTTTCGACCGGCTGGATCGGCGAGCGCGTCGCCCTGCCCGACCTCGACAAAATCGCCGAGTCGATCGTATTGAATAAAGACAACGTGTCGTGGGGCCCGAACAACAAGTTCCGCTTCCCGAGCCGCGGCGGCACCGGCGCGATCTGGCGCGCGGTCGCCTCGCAACTCCCGCCCGGGCGCATCCATTACAACCGCCGCGTCGCGAAGATCGACGCCAAGAGACGAATCGTCACCGCCGAAACCGGCGAGCAGGCGAGCTACGACGCGCTCATCTCGACGATCCCGCTCGACGCGCTGGTCAACCGCTCCGAAGGCCTCGAGAGCCTCCGCGAGCCGGCCGGCAAGCTGCGTTACTCGTCCGTCCACATCGCAGGCGTCGGCCTCACCGGCAAGCCCCCGGCCGAGCTCGCAAACAAGTGCTGGATGTATTTCCCCGAGCCCAATTGCCCGTTCTACCGCGTGACCGTGTTCAGTAATTACAGCCCCAACAACGTCCCCGACATTTCGAAATACTGGTCGCTGATGGCCGAGGTCTCCGAATCCCCCGCCAAGCCCGTCGATGCCGCCTCGGTCGAGGAAACCGTCATCCAGGGCCTGCTCAACGCCGGCCTCATCGAGGACCGCAGCCAGGTCCGCCACGTCTGGCGGCGCCGCATCGAGCACGGCTACCCCACCCCCGCCCTCGGCCGCGACGAAGCCCTGCACCGGATCCTCCCCGAGCTCGAAGAACTCGGCATTTATTCGCGCGGCCGCTTCGGCGCGTGGAAATACGAGGTCGCCAACCAGGACCACTGCTACATGCAGGGCGTCGAGGTCGCCAACCGCCTGCTGAACGGCTCCCCCGAGCTGACGATCTGGTTCCCCTCCATCGTCAACCAAATGCACCCCGTCTATGGCAAAGATTGGCTATAATGAATACGGAGTGCGGAACGATAAGAAACTAGCGGTTCTTAAACCGCAGCCAACGCCGGTCGCGAGAGTGTTCCGCCGCCGCGGAACCGCCAATGTAGGCATCGCCACTTGACACCCGCCGCCAAGCTGGTGTCTAATACGGCGTTCATTTGCCGCCTCGCGGCAAACCGGACGCGTTCGCAGGTGGAAGCGCCGGACGTCTCGGTCGATCGCTCGGAAACCTTCGGCGACCGACTGGGCCTCTCGGCGGCCCCATAAGGCCAAAGCTTCGAACGCGCCGCGACAACCTGATAAGGAGGCCGACTTCCATGTCGATCACGGAAGCCCGCAAGCACGAGTTGATCGAAGAGTACAAGACTCACGACAACGACACCGGTTCGCCCGAGGTCCAGATCGCGATCCTCACCGAGCGCATCAACAACCTCACCGAGCATTTCAAGATTCACGACAAGGATCATCACTCCCGCCGCGGGCTGCTGATCCTGGTCAGCAAGCGCAAGGCGCTCCTGACCTACCTGTCGAAGAAGAACATCGAGCGCTACCGCGCGCTGATCCAGAAGCTGGGTCTGCGCCGCTAGCGGAAGGCATCAACCAGCGGGCGGCTTGGACACAGGCCGTCCGCTGTGTTATGATACAAACTTTGGGACGGTCCGCCGCGCGACGGTTGCGCCCGGGCCGGCCCAGAAAACGGCAAGGGGCTTTATACACGCCCCGGCCGGACACATCACCCGACGCGCAGAACGGGTCGGGCCATGGCCGGCGAAGCATGGGAGATGGCACAAGAGCTGACGGGATTTTAAATGGAACGGCCGAAACGCGTCACAGTCGGCCGCTGTATTTAAAACCCCGAAGTCTCTTCACCTCCCTGCCGGATCATGTCCGTCCATCCCGGCCGGACGCGGATTCCGTTTAGGTCCGCGCCCGCATCGCTTTGAAGGCTGTTGGCCACGCCCTGTTGCACCGCGCGGGTTAAGGACAATGTCATGAACATTGAGAGACACATGATCCCCTTCGGCGAGAATCCGTTGGAGATCGAAATCGGCCGCGTCGCCAAGCAGGCCGACTCCGCCGTCGTCGCGCGCGTCGGCGGCACCGTGCTGCTGGCCGCCGTCACGGTATCGCCCGAGCCCCTCGAGGGCCGCGATTTCTTCCCGCTCATGGTCGATTACCGCGAGCGGTTCTACGCCTCCGGCCGCATCCCTGGCGGCTTCATCAAGCGCGAAGGCCGCCCCGGCGACCTCGAAACCCTGCGGGCGCGCCTCATCGACCGCGCCATTCGCCCGCTCTTCCCCGACACAATGCGCCATGAAGTCATGGTCTATGTGACGGTCGTCTCGAGCGACAACATCAACCCGGCCGACGTCATCGGCCTGACCGCGACCGGTCTCGCGCTGCGCCTTGGCAGCGTCCCGTTCCCGACGGCCACCGCCGCCGTGCGCGTCGGCCGCATCGATGGCAAGTTTATCCTCAACCCCACCTTCGAGCAGATCGCCGCGGGCGACCTCGACCTGACTGTCGCCGGCACACGCACCGCCATCAACATGGTCGAGTCGGGCGCCAAGGAAGTCAACGAGGAGGACATGGTCGATGCCCTCAAGTTCGCGCACGAGGCCATTGTCGAGATCATCGACGAGATCGACTCGTTCGCCGAGCGCTGCGGCAAGGACAAGTTCGACATCGTGGTCGAGGCGCTGCCCGACGACGTGCTGGCCAAGGTCCGCGCCATCGCCGACCCGGCCTGCGACGAGCTCGTCCACCAGACAAGCACCAAGCAGGATTTCCAGAAGCGCGAGCATGAGATCGCCGAGCAGGCGTGCGCGCCGTGGATGGAAGACCACCCCGAATACGAAATGCTCATCAAGGCCGAATGCGAGGCCGCGCTGAGCCGCGCCGTGCGCAAGCTCATCGTTCGCGAGAACAAGCGCGTCGATGGCCGCACGCTCACGCAGATCCGCCCGATTTCGTGCGAGGCCCCCGTCCTGCCGGCCACGCACGGCTCGGCCCTCTTCACGCGCGGCCAGACGCAGGCCCTCGGCGTCGTCACGCTCGGCACCGTCGGCGACGCGCAGACGCTCGACACGATTCTTGGCGAGCGCGAGAAGTACTTCATGCTCCACTACAACTTCCCGCCCTACAGCGTCGGCGAAGCCAAGCCGATGCGCGCCCCCGGCCGCCGCGAAATCGGCCACGGCGCATTGGCTGAGCGCGCGATCGAGCCGATGATCCCGGCCAAGGACAAGTTCCCCTACACGATCCGCCTCGTCAGCGAAATCATGGAGTCCAACGGCTCGAGCTCGATGGCCTCCGTCTGCGTCGGCACCCTCGCGCTCATGGACGCCGGCGTCCCGATCACGCGCCCGGTCGCGGGCATCGCGATGGGCCTCGTCGCCGATGAAGGCGGCGAGATGCGCGTCCTCACCGACATCCAGGGCGTCGAGGACCACCTCGGCGACATGGACTTCAAGGTCGCCGGCACGCGCGACGGCATCACGGCCCTCCAGATGGACATCAAGATCGAGGGCGTGACCTTCGAGATCATGGAGCAGGCGCTCCGGCAGGCCAAGGACGCCCGCCTGTTCATCCTCGACAAAATGGCCGAGGTCCTGCCCGAGCCGCGCGCCGAGTTGGCCCTGTCCGCCCCGCGCATCTCGATCCTGCAGATCCCGGTCGATAAGATCGGCGCGCTCATCGGCCCCGGCGGCAAGAACATCCGCGCCCTTCAGGAGCGCACCGGCACCAAGATCGACATCGAGGAAGACGGCAAGGTCTATGTCGCCTCGAACAACGCCCAGGGCGCCAGCGACGCCGAGACCGAAATCAAGCAGCTCACGATGGACATCGAACTCGGTGCGGTCTATGACGGCAAGGTCGTCCGCATCGCCGACTTCGGCGCGTTCCTCGAGATCCTGCCCGGCCGCGACGGCATGGTGCACGTCAGCGAGCTCGACACCCAGCGCGTCGAGTCGGTCGAGGCCGTCTGCCAGCTCGGCGACGTCATGAAGGTCAAGGTCATCAACATCGACCCGACCGGCAAGGTGCGCCTCTCCCGCAAGGCCGTGCTGCTCGAGGAGCAGGGCGTCCCGCCCGAGGAGATCGAGGCCATGCGCCAGGCTTCCGGCGGCGGCGAACGCGGCGGACGCGGCGGTGACCGTGGCGGACGCGGCGGAGACCGCGGCCGTGGCGGCCGTGGCGGACGCGATCGCGACCGCGGTGGCGAACGCCGTGGCGGCGAACGCTCGCACGGCGGCGAGCGCAGCGGCGGAGAGCGTGAATACGGCTTCCGCGAACGCCCCCGGTCCGAAGAAAAAGAAGGCGACAAGTAATCGTCTCCCCAGCCAACGCAAAAGCGGCCTCCACCCGGAGGCCGCTTCTTTTATTAAAGAGCGTTTGCCAAAAGTTGTCCGTTCGTGCTCGTGCTCGTAATCGTAATCGAACCAACCATCGATTCGTCAAACCGGGAACCATCCCGATTGGCGCATTGCCGGAAAACTTTTGTCAATCACTCTTGCGTGCGAGAGGTGTTCGAAATCGAATTTTCGCCAATAACCCAAGCGCCAACGGCGCGAATTCATCCCAGCCTGGGGCGCAGCGCAGCCCCAGGACACCGATTCCCAAACGATCATGGAGCGCTGAAGGCGCGGCTCAAATCGGATCCGACCGTTTC
>JAJFUE010000014.1 GCA_021372575.1 bacterium
CGCCCCTGCCGGGGCTGGGTAATTGCTCTAACTAAACCCATCTCTGCGCTCTCTGCCCGACTCTGCATCTCTGCGACAAAATTATTCGTAACACGCCCACTCTTTCGCCGCATTTTTCGGGGCGGGCGAATAGCTGAACCACAACTGCCCCTCGGTCGCGGAAACTTCTTCCTCCCAGACGGAATAGATCCCGCCTACGCCGTCGAGGGCGATCGCGGGGCGCTGCCATGATTGATCGCCCGGAGTCAGCGTGCGTGCCTCGACCGCTGTTTTTGTGGACACGTTATATTTTAAATATACGATTTTTCGCGGCGACGCCGCATCGACATACACAACATGCAAATAGCCGTTGGCGTCGAAAACCGCCGCGGGCTGGTTTTGCGCGCCGGTTGCGGACACGATCTTGAACGCCGCCTCGAACGCGGTTGCGCCCGCAGGACGGCGCCGCGCCATGATCTCGTCGTTGCCGAACTCGTCGTGCTGCGTGTAGATGATCCAGATTGCGCCGTCGGGCGCGACGAGGATCTTGGCCGGATCGTAATAGCCGCCGGCGTTCAGTTCGAGCCGGGTCGATTCGAGCAGCGATCCGGAATTGACATTGTATCGGCCGTAATAAAGCTGCGGGTCGCTGCCTGTGCCGGTTGCCCAGCACAGGTGCAGCGTTCCGCTTGTTGCGGCGACCGCCGGCATGGTGAACGGCGTGCCGGCGTTGCCGTCGAAGCGATCGGCGGCAACGGTCAGGCGCAATGAATCCATCGACGGAGGCGCGACGAAATTGCCTGCGGCATCGCTCAGCCGCAGGCAGATTTCGGAGACGCCCGGATTCCAGTGATAGTCATACCACACGAGCGCGATGCGGCCGTCGGGGAGCAGCGCGGCTTTGGGAACATAACCGTTGTCGCCGCCGTGAACCGCGCCGCTGGACGTAATGCGCGTGTCGGTGGTGGAGAAATCGCCACCAGAGGGCCGCCGGTCGCCGTAAATCTCGATGTCGAACGGGCCGGCGGTGCTGCGGTTGCGGTAGTCGTGCCAGAACGCCCAGATCGTGCCGTCGGTGCGCTCGACCATGACCGGATGCCGCCCGCCCATCTCCTCGCTGTTGTAGAACGATTGCGAAAGAAGCCGGCGGGCGTCCCACGATCCGTTCGACCACTGGCGCAGCCACACGTGCGACGGCCGGTCGCCGAAATAGGTTTCCTGGCCGCCGTCGTAATAGACCAGCGTGAGTTTGCCGTCGCGGGTCCACGCAAGCGAGCCGGCGGTGCTGCGGCTCATTCCGGCCGGCGCGGTCGTGTCGTTGTCGGTAATGCGAACGGGCGAGTTGAATGAAACGGCATAAGCATCGAACGAAGCAAAAAAAATAAGGAGAACGATATGAGAAATTGCCAAGAATCTGCCGCCCCGGCCGGGGCTTGTTTCAAGATATGATCCCGCGTTCCCAGGGCTTGCGCCCTGGGCTAACTTATGTCGCCCCTGCCGGGGCTGGGTTGTCGCCGAATGAGGTTTCATTTAATGCACCTCAAAAAAGCTCAGTTCGACGGGGACGGTTTTTCCGAATGCGCGCAGGCCGCCCACGCCGCCGGTGGTGTAGTGCGCGAAAATTCCGCCGAGCGAATCGATCATGACCGGGCCGCCGTAAGTCGCGGTCACGCGATCCGCGATCGTGCCGTCGGACACGTTCACGATGACGAGATCGGTCGTCGGATCGGAGCCGAAGAAATCGCTTTGCGTCAGGTAAATATGGTTATCCGTGGCGGCCATGCCGTTGCGGAAACAGTAGCCGCCGATCGTCGTCGAGCGAATGAGCGAGCCGTCGAGCGCGCTGTAGGCCGCGAGCTGCGCGTTGCCGAACGGCCCGCCGTAGAGATAAATCGTGCCGTTCACGAGCAGCGGCGCCGTGTCGGATTCGATCGAACTCACTTTCCACACCAGCGATCCGTTCGAGGCATCGACGCAAAACAGTTGGCCGGTTCCGGATCCGCTGTAAGAAACGCCATAAATTTTTCCGCTGGAATAAATGAACGGCGCTTCGATGGGGTTGGACAATGACCACGGCGCGGGCGCGGTGAGATGGCTCCACACGAGCGAGCCATCGGTCGCCGCATAGGCCGCGATGCCGTGGCTCGTCGAGCCGTCAAAGACCTCGGTCAACACAACGCCACTCGCAATGTTTGACAGGTAAATCGGCCGGATGCGACCGGTTCCGCCGTCCTTGTGCGACCATGCGATCAAACCGTCGGCCGCGTTGAACGCGACGATCTGCTTGTCGCGGTAGCCGCCCATGTAATCGTCGTATGTCTCGATGAAGACTTTCCCCGCGCCGATCGCGGGACTGCAGTTGATCAGCTCGAGCGAGGCGGTCGTGGACGTCGTGGCCGAGGTCAATGTCGTGGACCAGGCGACCGTGCCGCTTGTTGGACTGAGCCGGTTCATCGTGCGCCCGGCGGCGTAATAAATCGCGCCGTCGGCGGGGTCGATCGTCGGCCCGGCGATCGAGGCGTAGCTGACCGAATTGCCGGCGTCGAGGAACGGCGATTGCCAGATGAGCGTGCCGTCGGCGGCGTTGAGCGCCTTGATCCAGACCTTGTCGTCGCTCGGGTCCCAGTTGCCGCCGTCGCGCATCGCGACCGCATAGACCGTCGTGCCGCGCAGGGCCATGCCGGCGCCCGGGGCAAGCTCGCCGGCGCCGGTGTCCCACGACGGCCCGGACGCGAGCGATGTTACCTGCGATGACAGGCCGCTGCGCCAGGCGTTGTTGTCGTAAGAGCCGTGGATCGAAAGCCAGTCGGTGGCGAACCCGGGCGAGGCGAGAAGGAAAAAGAGGCAAATCCGAAATCCGAGATACGAAATCCGATGCAACATGGCGAACGCTCCCATGGGGTTGACAGGGAACCCCTGGCGATTGAGCCCGGCGCCGGTATGGACGCCGTGGCGGACCAATCCGCCGTGAAGGGAAGCCGGGTCGCCCCACGCACGAACGCGCGCGATGGATCGCATGAGGGTCGAGATGAAATCGGCAGGTCGGCTCAGCACGACACGCCACCTTCCCAGCTCACGAAGAAGGATTGGGGCTGGCTCCTGGCGGCGGGTCTTCTGGCTTCCGGATCGTCCTACTTGCCGCGCCTTCCCAGTTCCCGACGGAACCAGTGGCATACATCGCGGCTTTCGTCCCCGGTTACAGCGGCGTGTCCGCGGTGGAATCGCACCACCTTCCGTGTTCGAAGGCCTTGCCACAGGCGATCGAACGTTCGCCGACAGGATACAAAAGCAAGACGATCATAGACGACGGGGCGGGATGGTCAAGGAATTAATTATCGATCTACACGAATGCACATCATTGGCGTGACGATCATGCCCGTGTTTGTTTGGGGATATCGGGGACGGGATATCGGGGATGTGCGACCAATTGTTTTTTCTTGAGAGTATTGGAATCATGATGAAGGCTGATGCATGGCTCGCATGGCGCGTATCAGATATCAGATACGAGATATCAGATACGGGGACAGCCTACTAAATAGGCTTGCGTTTCGGCAAACGTTGATGGCAGCATCTGGCACATGGCAAGACTGGCACGCGTCGTCGTCGAGGGAGTTCCCTACCACGTCACGCACCGGGGCAATCGGCGCGGCGACGTGTTCTTTTCCGACGACGACCGCCGCTCGTATCTGTGGGAACTGTCGCAGGCGGCCGAACGGTTCCGGCTGAAAATCTGGGGCTGGTGACTGATGGGCAACCACGTCCATCTGATCGCCGTGCCGCTCGAGAAGCGCGCCCTGGCGCGCACGATCGGCCTGGCCCATGGCCGCCACGCCCGCCTGGTCAACGCCCCGCGCGGCTGGACCGGCCACCTGTGGGCCAACCGTTTTTATTCGACCGCCCTTGACGAGGCGCACCTGTGGACGGCGATCCGATACGTCGAACTGAACCCGGTGCGGGCCGGGTTGGTGCGGGGCACCGAGCGCTGGCCGTGGTCGAGCGCGCGGGCGCATGCCCTGGGCGAGTCCGATCCGATGCTCGATCCGGCGCGGCCGTTCGCCGCCGGCGCGCGCGACGCGCTCACCGGGCGGTTCGTGTCGTGGTCCGAATGGCTGGCGCGAGGGCTGGCCGACGACAAGGCGGACGCCTTGCGCGAGGCCACGCGCACCGGCCGTCCGTTGGGCGACGAACTGTTTGTCAAACGACTGGAGGCCGAGCTTGACCGAACGCTTGCCCCGCAAAAACGCGGCCCAAAACCCCGCGCCAACGACGACCCACCAGAAATTCCAGGATTATTCTAATGGAAACCCGGGCCTATTTTGTAGACTGTCCCCGAAACTCAAAGATAAAGATATTAAAAAGAGGGTAGAAGAACTATACGACACAGAAGAGTTAAAGAAAGTACTGGATTATTATAAGGCGAATTATGCCAATTATACTCGACCTGCATGTTGGTATGCTGCCAACAGGACTTATTCGGGATTAAAGAATGTCATTTCAGATAACAGTGGCATTGAACTTGTAAAAGTCACCGGCGTCACATCACCATCCGGTGATCCTGATGCGAAGCAAGATCCCTGGAATTGTATATGGTTAAAGCCGAAAAAAAACCTGCCCGGTGAAGCGGTGGAGGGGGATGATGCTTTTGATTACAGCATTGTCCTTTATGCCGGGTCTAGCCCACGAGGTCTCTGCATATTTTTCATGAAAGATTTGGAAACTGGATATGAGCCAGATACCGGAATCAAGGTCAGCCCAACAGTTACTCGTTGGCAATTATGGAATTGGGTATCTGCATATGATGGGAGTTAGCCAATTATGAACGAGACAATGCGAAAAAAATATCTTATTGGTACTGTAATGGATATTGTTGTTACGTATGCCATTGCTGTTGGGATTAATATCATACTAATGGAGCGAGTATTTGCTTATGCCGTCAGTGAAATATATATATATGTGCCATATGCCTTAGTGATGTTAATACGCGAATCTATTGGAGCGTCGATTAGCCAAAAAATTGGATTAATTAAATATAAGTCCCCTTTTAGTCTCTTTCAGGTTGCAATAAAAAACATAATTGTCGTTATGGCTATTTTTATTTATTTATTTATTGATATTATATTTTTTTCAATCATGGGGATAACCTATACTGAAAAATACCCATCCGAATATATATATATCGCATATATTAAGCAAATATTACCGGTAGTCATGATAATTTTAGACTCATATTACGGGTGGTGTCTGCGTTTATCAAAAATGCAAATTCAAAACTAGTTATGGGAAATCGAGAGGATCGATTGATTCGGGACCTTCGCCTCATTCTTTTGAACGGTGCTCTTCGAAATTTAGTTATGCCGAAATGTCGCATAGCGTCAGGAGGTGCATCCGTTTAACCAAACAGACCGCGTCGCCACGCTCAAGCACCCATTCATTTGGGTGACGGTGCAATTTGACGTCAGCTTCGAGAAATTCTTCTATCGCATCGGACCGTAGAACCTACGTCTGAATGCACCAACGACGATACGTTTATGACGATCGAGTTCAAGTCATCGGCCAATCGTCACTGGTCCGCCGATGGCTTCGATTCGCACCGGCTTCGTCAGCCGGACCGGCTGATTGCTCATGCCGGTTTTGATGCGAACCGTTCCTCCAGATGTGATGGCGGAAACACCCGCCTCGAGCAGCGAATACGGAAACAACTCCGTGCCGAATTGCACGCCACCAAAAGCAAAATCGACCCACACCATCGACATTTGCGTGTACGTGCCGGTCACGTTCGCCGTCGCGCCGGAGTTGATCGTCACTGATTGCGACGCCGGCGCCTCCCACCCCGGCACGGACGAAAATTCTACGATGTGATTGCCCGCCGGAATCTCAGTCTGCGTAGATCCGCTCGAATGCCAGGTCGACTCGCCTGAACGCCGCCATTGTGCGCCGCTGGTAACCGCCGCCGCAGGCGCGATCGTCACCGTCAGCGAGCCGTTCGGGCTGCCGGCCTGAACATTGAATGTATTGGAACGGCCGGTATGGCCCGCGCCGTCGTTGGCTTTCAGATACACGCCCGTCGCCGCGCTTGAGAACGTGAGGGCGCCACTCCAGATGCCGGCTGTGAAATTGCCGGTCGCCGCCGGCGTGACCGGAACCGTGTGGCCGCTCACCAACTTGATATTGGGAACGAAAGTATCATCGATCGGCGTCGGCGTGGTTCCGGTCCAGGTCAGCGGATCGGCTAATGTATTCCCACCCGTGTAGAGCACTCGAGAAGCAGAGTTGGTGCAGCGCACATAACCAAAATTCGCCCCCCAAGTGGTGTTGTAGAAAGAGAAATCGACCATGAGGTGATCGGTGCCGTTATATTCGAACGGGGTATCGAACTCGAACAGCACCCAGCCGGTCGACGAGATCGTCACGTCGTGTCGATAAACGGTTGTAAAACCCGTCTGCCACGTCGTGTTTATTTCTTTTTACACGCCCCCCGTCGTTGCTTTAGCCTGTTGGCATGACGCGCGTTCGTCCACCACGCACATTTCGCAGGCGCCGCTGGTTCTGGGGCGTTTATATTTTGTTTATCCTGCTGTTGTTCGAGACCGGGGCGCGTTTTTACTGGTGCTCGTACGGGTGGCTCAACTTTTACAACGTGCCGTCGCGGCTGATGTGGGTGTTTTATCCCGAATTCAGGAACGTCATTCGCAACGACGTTCTGAACTATGATGCCGACTACAAGATCCTGCTGCTGGGCGGGTCGTCGGTCCTGCCGCCGTGGGGCGCGATCGAGCAGGTTTTGCGCGAGCGGCTGACGAACGCCACCGGCCGGCCGGTGCGCATCGACAACCTCGGCGGCGAAGGCCACACGACGCGCGACAGCCTCATCAAATACCGCCACCTGAACCGCCACCGCTACGATCTTGTCATCGTTTATGACGGCATCAACGACTGCCGCACGAACAACGTCCCGGCCGGGATTTTCAAGAGCGACTACTCGCATTACGCATGGTATTACCTCGTCAATCGCGAGGACCGGGTCGGCGGGCGGCAGTGGTCTGCCATTCCATTCACGATTTCCTACATGTGGGCGCGGATGTTCAGCGGGCATTTCCTGCCGGTCGAGATGCCGAGCGCCGAGATGCTCCGCTACGGCGAGGAGATCAAGTCGCGCGGGCCGTTCAAGGAGAACCTGCGCGAAATCCTGGACATTGCCGGCCGGCGCGGCGAACCGGTCATGCTCATGACGTTCGCGACGTGGATGCCGGAGAATTACAGCCACGAGCTGTTCACGCGCAAGATGCTCGATTACACGCTGCACTCGGTCGCGACGCAGCTGTGGGGCTCGCCGCCGTTCGTGGCCAAGGGCGTGGCCGAGCACAACGGCGCCATCCGCGAGCTTGCCGGCGAAATGAAGGGCAGGCCCGAAGTTTTATTTGTCGATCAGGCCAACCTGATTCCGGGCGAGGGGAAATACTACAACGACATCTGCCACTTCACCGTGGCAGGCAGCGAGAAGTGGGTCGAGAACGCGATGCCGCCGATCCTGAAGCTGCTGGAGAAGAAAAAGCTTCCGCCGCTGGCGACAAAGAACGCGCAGACCATCGCGCCGGATCAGATCAACATGGAATTGTAGGGCTTCGGTTCCGGCAGTCGGCGAGAGTTTCGATTACGATTACGAGCACGAAGCACGATTGATAGCGGTCGCGCGCCCTACTTTTCGTCGTGCAGGATGCGGACCTGGCGGCGCTTCATTGGGTCGGCGCTCGGGGCGCGCGAACAGCAGCGCCGGCACGTCTCGTCGAAATTGCCGCTCAAAATGCCGCGCCGCAGTTTCATGAACCGCAGGCTGTTGATCGCCTCGTCGCGATCCTGGCGCAGGATGTTGGCCAGCGGGGGCAGGTCGATCCGGTGCGCACACGGGAAGATGTCGCCGCGGCAGTCGATCTGCAGCACCATCCACGGATTGATGCAGAACACGTCCTTCGGATACGGGTGCGAGTAGCGCGGGTCGAGCGTGTTGCTTTCGGAGGTGTCGAACGCGCTCGCCTCGGCGTCCTGCGTGTGGCGGCGGACGTAGTTGCCGTCGGCGTCGAAATCGCCCGGCTCGAACGGCGGCGGCAGGAACACGCGCGGCCCGCCGGCTAAAATCGCGCCGAGCTCATCGTGCAGTTTCTTATAGGTATCGGGCTCGTTGAGCAGCGATTCCTCGTTTGAACGGTCGAACGGCTCGACGTGGAAGAACTCCATCTCGTCGATCTGGTGGTCACGCGCCCAGCGCGCGAGGTTCGGCAGGTCGCGCGCGTTCGACCGCGCCAGAATGGAATTGAACTTGAGGTGCAGGTTGGCGCGGGCGCCCTGACGCTTGCGATCGAGGAACGCCTCGACGTTGGCGAGCACGGTCTGCGGCTCGTGCCGGCCGCGCATATAGCGGTAAATCTCAGGGTCGAGCGCGTCGATCGAGACGTTCACGCCGGTGACGTGCCTGGAGGCGATGAGCGCCTCGGCCTTGTCGCCCTTGAGCAGCACGCCGTTGGTGACGACGCCGATGTTGGGGATCCCGTAGTCGTCGGCGATGCGGATGAGCTCGGCAAAATGCGGATGCATCAGACCTTCGAACGCGCACGGCACCTGCAGGAGGTACGTGAAGCCGAACAACCGTTCGGCGAGGATCTTGTAGTCGTCGAGCGGCATGAAGTAGGGCTTCTGGCGACGCATCGCATCGGGGACCCAGCACTTCACGCACGCCTGGTTGCAGAAATTCGTCACGTCGAGCCGGATGTAAAACGGGCGGTCTTCCGGGCGCGGGTGATAGGCGGCGTTGCACCACAGGGTGTGGCCCAGAGCCCATTTTGCCGAGTTTTTTGCGATTTTGGAAAAGTCCATGTGATTCCAGGCAGGAGTGGGCGACCGCGCCCGTTTGCCCGCGATCAGTTTATCGGCCCGCGCGCAAGGCGGTCAAGGGCCTTTACAGTCGATGAATTCGGATATATAGCTTTTTCTGGTTGTTGCCCAAATTGATCGGGGTGGGGGAGAAGCAGGGGTTTCTTCATGGGCTGGATTTTCGCGCGCTGCCTGGCGGTCTTTGCGCTTGTTCTCGGCGTTGCGAATCCGGCGTCGGCTGCCGTGGCTTCGGCGAACGACGGATTCGATCCCAACGCCAACGGCACCGTGCACGCCATCGCCATCCAGTCCGACCATAAAATCGTCATCGGCGGCGAATTCACCAAGGTCGGCGGCGTGAGTTTCAGTCACGTCGCGCGCATCAACATCGACGGGAGCGTCGATGCCGTCTTTTCCGGGCTGGGCGCGAACGGAAACGTGCTGGCCGTGTGCCTGCAAAAAGACGGCAAGATCCTGGTCGGCGGCTTGTTCACAAGCGTTTGCGGCACCGGGCGGAACCGGATCGCGCGCATTTACCAGAACGGCACGCTCGATGCTTCGTTCAATCCCGGCAGCGGCGCCAATGGCAGCGTCAACGCGATTGCGGTGCAGCCGGACGGCAAAATTCTGATCGGGGGCAATTTCACCGCGATCAACGGCAGCACCCGGCAGCGCATCGCGCGGCTCAACGCCGACGGCTCGCTCGATGCGACGTTCAATTCCAGCGCGGACAAGACGATCAATATCCTGGCCGTTCAGGCGAGCGGAAGAATCCTGGCCGGCGGCGCGTTCACCACGTTCAACGGCAGCCCGCGCGCCTTGATCACGCGGCTTGAATCCGACGGCGCGCTCGATGCCGGCTTCGCGCCACTGACCACCGACGCCGGCGGCGCGTCCGTGAACACGATCGCGGAGCAGACCGACGGGCGAATCCTGATCGCCGGCACGTTTTATTCGATCGACGGCGCACCGCGGCACCGGATCGCGCGCCTGCACCGTGACGGCGCCATCGATGCGGATTACAATCCGGCCGGCGGCGCCAACAGTTACGTCAATGCGATGGCCGTGCAGCCCGACGGCCAGGTTCTGATCGGCGGCTCTTTTGTCGATGTGAACGGAATGCCCAGCGTGCGCATCGCGCGACTCAATCCCGACGGCACGGCGGATGCCACATTCAAATCGGGGGCCGGCGCGACCAATATCGTCCGTTGCATCGCCCTTCAGGCCGACGGCAAGGTGCTCATCGGCGGCGATTTCATCGGATACGACGGTCTCACGCGCAACCACATCGCGCGCCTGAACCTCGACGGTTCGCTCGACCGGACGTATATTCCCGGGCCCACCACCACAAAATCGAGCATCGTCCGGTGCATCGCCGCCCAGCCGGACGGCAGGGTGCTGCTGGGCGGATACCTTGGTTACAACGATTACACCACGTTCCGCTATTTCAGGCGGTTTCACGCGGACGGCGCGCTCGATGCCACATTCAATCCCGCCGTGGAGCCCCGCAACCCGACGGCCATCGCGGTTCAGCCCGACGGCAGGATTTTGATCGCGGGCACGTACCAACTGGGGAGCAGCAACCAGCATGACCATCTCGATCGGCTGAACGCCGACGGATCGCTGGACGCAACTTTCAAGTCCTGTTCCATGGATGACTTGATCGGGCACGTTTGGGCCATCGCGATCCAGCCCGACGGCAAGATCATCGTGGCCGGCACGTTTACCCAGTTCAACGGGCTTGCCCGTGCCAACATCGCCCGCCTGTATGCCGACGGCTCGCTCGATTGGACCTTTTACCCGGGATACGGCCCGAAGAATAATTCGTACGTCTATGCGGTCGCGTTGCAGCCGGACGGCAAGATCGTAATCGGCGGCGATTTCACGGTCTATAACGGAACACCTCGAAACCGGATCGCGCGGATCAATCCCGACGGTATGCTGGATACGACGTTCAATCCCGGTTCGGGCGCGAACGAGCCTGTCCAGAGCCTGGCGATCCAACCGGACGGCAAAATCGTCGCCGCCGGCGAATTCACGAGCTTCAACGGCGTGAGCCGCTTGAACATCGCCCGCCTCAACGCCAATGGTTCGCTGGATACCGCATTCAAATTCACCGAGAGCACGACCCGGGATTTCAATCTGGTGGTTCTGCAATCCGACGGCAAGGTGATCGCCAGCGGCAACAACACCGTCGCCCGGTTGAATGCGGATGGATCATTCGATCATGCCTACGTGGCGCGGCCCGACGTGAACGCGACCGACGGCGACGCCGGCGGCGGACTGGCCTTGCAGCCCGACGGCAGGGCGCTGGTCGGCGGCGAGGGCATCAAAACCATCCTCGGCCAGTATCGCGACAACGTCGCGCGCATCTCCAATCCGGACGCGGCGGTTCAGCAGCTTCAGGTCGAGCCCTCAGCCGGCACCGTGACATGGCTTCTCGGCGGCAGTTTCCCGTGGCCGTGCATGGCGCTATTCGAGGAGTCCGCCGACGGCCGCGCCTGGAACAAGCTCGGGTGGGGCGCGCCGATCGACAAGGTTGGATACCGCCTGACCGGGCTCAAGCTTCCGATTGGAAAGAACCATTACGTGCGCGCGACGGGATGTTTCACGGAGGGCCAGAACATCAGCGCGTTCCAATCCACGGCGCGCTTTTACGAGCGTTCGTCGCTTTACAACGCTGCGGCGTCGTGGCTGTTTTATAAATGATTCGCGCTACTTCAATATCGATTCGGCGTAAGCCAAATCTTCGGCGCGGGTGATCTTGAAGTTGTGGATCGAGCTTTCGACGAGCGCCACCGGAACGCCCCAGCGCTCGAGGAGCGCGGCTTCGTCGGTGACGTCGATCTCCGGTCTGTTCAATTCGAGGATCGCGCGCGGGACGAGGTCGGCGCGGATCGCCTGGGGCGTCTGCGCGAGCCAGATCGTGTCGCGGTCGAGCGTCTCGGCGACGCGGCCGTCGGCGTTGGAGCGCTTGACCGTGTCGGGCGAGCGCGCGGCGAGAAGGCCGCCGCCGCAGTCGGCCGCCGCGCGCGCCAGTTGCGCGATCGCTTCCGGGTCGGGGAACGGCCGCGCCGCGTCGTGGACCAGCGCGACTTCGTAGCCGGCGCGCATCGCGGCCAGGCCGTTGGCGACGCTTTCCTGGCGGCGCGTTCCGCCGGCGACGCATTGGGCCGGGCGCGCCAGTTCATCGATCCATTTGCGGCAGTTGGCGGGCAAGCCCCCGTCGCACGGAACGACGAGCACGATTTCGTTAACAAACGGCAATTGATCGAACAGCCTGAGGCTGTGCGCGAATACCGGCCGGTCGCCGAGCGTCAGGAATTGCTTCGGCACGGCTTCGCCGAAACGCACGCCCTTGCCGGCGGCGACGATGGCCACGGAGCATCGCGGAGAGGCTTGGGGGTTGGTCGGCATGGGCTTAGTGGTGGGCGAGGCTCCCGATCAGGTCCAGCGTGTCGAGTCGTGCCAGACCATAATGGGAAAAGACGAAACGGTCAATACCGAATCCTTCGCAGGCGTCGATCAGGCCGGCGAGCGAGCGGTTGGCCTCGCCTTCCGCATCGCGCAGCCTGATGTCGGCGACGAGGCCGCGCTCGAGCTCGAGGATCTCGGCGTAGCGGTCCAGGCAGGCGTGCGTGGCGTTGATCGAGCACGTTGTCGGAATCGTCACGCTTTGGAAGCGCTCGCGCAGGGCGCGCAGTTCGACGCCCCAGCGCCAGATCTCGTCGGGATGCTCGCTGAGGATCGGCTGGATGAGCGCCTTTGTTCCGGCGATCGATTCGTTCAGCTCGTCGAGAAGGGTCGTGATCGTCTCGGAGCGCGTCTCGGCGTAGCGCGAGATGGGATTGTACGGGTCGGCGATTTCGTCGCCGATGCGGCGGTCGCTGAGCGAACCGGAGAGTCCCTGCCGCACCATGCGCTCGACATGGTATTTGAGCGCGCCGATTTCGATGTTGGCTTCCTCCGCGCGGTGGCGGCAATGCTGGCAGAAGCAGAGCGTCAGCAGGTAGCCCAGGTTCGGGCCGATCGGGATGCCGATCCAGCGCGGTCCCGTGTAGGACAGGTGCGAAGCAAAACTGAAATCCTCGATCTCGATCACATCGACGCCGACGCGGCTCGCGAGGTCCTCGACGAGCGCCTGCGCGTACGTGCGCACGTCGGGATTGGCCGGGCAGAGCGCGCCTTCAATGCGGTCGCCGAGCGCATTGACGCCGGTCACGTTCGGGTACGACATCGAGAGCGTGAGGTTGTTGAACAGCACGACCCACGCGGTCATGCTCATGTTGCGCTCGTGCAGGGCCTCGCGGGCGCGGGCGACGAAGACGCCGCTGCCATACTCGGGATGCACGCGCGGCCGCAACGCCTCGTAGCAGCTCAACAGGGGCTGGAAATAAAGGGCGCCGTCGGGGGCGTGGACCATGCCGTGGCGGCGGTTGTGCGGGCAATAAAAGCGGCCGCCGTGGTATGCCAGCGCGAGGTTGATGCCGTCGATTCCGAGTTGTGCCAGCCGGTCGAGGACTTCGTGGATGCCTTCATCGGCAAGGTCCCACACGAAGGCGCGAATGGCGCGCGCCGGCGAACGATGCAGGTGATTTGGGCCGCCCAGCGCCATGTTATTTCCTCGATTCACTTACATTTTCAGCCCGCCACCCCCAAAATGTTAAGCAAAATCTGGTTGGAAACCGGCCGTCCGGATGGCGCGATTCCGACAATGAATCCAGCCTCGATCTTTTTTATTGCAATTAAGAATTAAAATTCCGGGCGCGCTAACGTGAACGCGTAGAGTGGATGCTCGAGAAGGCGGTCGAGGAACAGCCGCATGAGCGGCATGCGCTGGAACAGTTGCTCGAACGTCGAGTGCAGCACGAAATACTTTTCCACGATGCGCACGGCGTCGATCAGGTGCTCCCACTCGACCTCGCGCGCGCCGCGGTCGGCCGCGATCGCCGCCGCATACCAGTGGATCAGGCCCCACTGCATCATCTGAAGCTGCATGCCGAACTGGATCGAGTCGGCCGTTAGCAGGTCCTTGCGCTCGAGGCGGTGGCGGAAATAGCGCGTCAACAGCGCGTCGAATTCCGGCCGCGCCGGATCGAACGCGATCGACCTGAGGTTTTGATACCGCACCGGCCTTGAAAGCGCGGGCATGTCGATCGATCCGCGGCCGATGCCGTAGGCGAAATAGGTGAGGAAGATTTTGGCGTAGCCGCGCAGCCGGCCGGTGCGCCGGCCGTAGGTGTTGCGCAACTCGTGCGCGACGCCGAGGAATACACGCCGCAAAAGGCCCGACTTGGGGCGGCGACTCTTCATCTGACGCAGCAGTTGAAAGTCGTCCTGGCGGATGCGGTTGCGGAAGACCGCGAAGGCATCGTCGTTGGCCTCGGGTCCGGCGGTCTGGAGGCTCTTGCTTTCGCGCGCCTCGCGCACGAGCTTGATCAGCAGGTGCAGGTAAAGATACTGCATCAGCAGCCGCTCGCTGATCGGCTCGTTCTGGATTCCGATCAGCTCCGTGAGATCCTGCTCGATCGCGTCGTATTGCTGCCACGAGATCGGGATCGAGCCGGTCAGCCCGGGCGGGGCCTCGATTGCGCGGCGGCTGTGCGTCCAGCTGAAAAGGTCCTCGACCGATTCGCGCTGCGCCGACAGCGCCGGGCCGAGATTGTTGAGCACCGCCGTGCAGGCGAACGTCAGGCCGCAATACACGCCGTGCGGCGTTTCGATGAATTTATACGGGAAGCTCCGGCAGATGTTGGGCTTGCTGAAAAAGCCGAATTTTTTGTGGAGGGTGCACAGGCCGTCGGGCCCTTGCAGGCAGCACGTTTTGCGAGCGTCGGCGCGCATGATCAGGCGGCCGGGCGTCCACGGGCTGTCGATGACCGGGCAGCTCGGGTCGGCCGCGCCGGCGGCCTTGAGGTCCTCGGGCGCGCGCTCGCGGATCGAGCGGGCCTCATCGGGCGTGACCTTGATCTCCCAGAACTCGCCGCACGACCGCCCGCACTGGATGCACTCGTAGTTCATCCCGTCCGGCAAATGCAGGTCATGTCGCGTCGCGCCGCTCATCGATTGAATGTTAGCATGCGGCGAAGGCGCGGAAAAGTGTGGAATGCGGAGTGCGGAATGCCGAGTGGAAGACAGGACCCATATAAGACCCATACGCCGCATTTCGCACTCCGCACTTCCCTTTCTTCGGCAATTCTGCGACAGTGCGAAGTGGCCGTTATGGAGGCGGCCGGGGTGATGCAGATTCAGGCCGATTGGCATGTGGCGCTTACCGCGGCGCGCCGGGGCGATCTCGAACCGGCACGCAATGCGCGCTCGATGGATTCAAAGGGCGCCCTGCCCGATTTTCTTTACGCGCGCTGCCTCACCGAGGCCGGCGCCGATCTGGACGAGGCGATCGAACTGCTTCGGCTCCTGGTCGAGTCCCGATCGAAGAACCCGCTCATCCCGCAGGTCCTGGCGCTTGCGCTGGCGCGGACCGAGCGCCCCGAAGAAGCGGTCAAGGCCGCCGAACTTTGGGAACAATCGGGCCTGCCGCACCCGATCGACCTGCTCGGGCAGGTGGCGCTTACGCTCGAGGCGCAGACGCGGCCGTGGCCCGACCAGAATCCAGGTTTGGACCTGGCGTGGCCCGGCGTCCTGCCGCCGCGCGATAAGTTTGCGAGTGAACCCAACCCCGCCGTGGAGCCCCTTCAGCCCTGCGACAATTTGACGCCCGAGCCTGCGACAAAAAAACTCGGCTGGTTTGAGCTGAAGCGGATTGACAGCCTAGTCAACAAAATTGAAGAGCTCATCTCCAAGGGTCACGCGCGAGGGGCGAACGAGCTGGCGATCAACGCCTTGGCCAAGGGCAAGGAGACGCCCGAGTTGAATGCCGTGGCCGGGATCGCGGCCGACGAACTAGGCGATCCGGCGCGGGCCCGTGCTCATCTGGCGCGCTCGCTCGAGCTCGAGCCGAAGTTGCTCATCGCGCGCGCGCATCTGGCGCGGGTGTATTGGCGAAGCGGGTGGTTCGAGCTGGCGATGGCCCTCTGGCGGAGCCTGCCGGTTGAGGGGCCCTACGATTACGGCCGGCATTACCACCTGGCGCTTGGCTACGACGCGCTCGGCCGGCGCGCCGAGGCCGAACGGGCGATGGCGGTTGCTTTGAGCGATTTCTTCTACGACATGCGGCATTATTACATTGCGCAGGCGTTTCGCCGCTGGAAGGCGCTTCGCGGCGCCAAATCCGAGTTCATGCCGAACGCAAAATGAGTCCCCGCCCGTTTTTTTCGCTGGTCCGGAAAATGCTTCTTCGGTCATATAGGGTATTAGGGACCCGGATGGGCGACTATTTTGTGCGGGGCATTTGCCGGATGCGTTTTTCGCGAGCCAGTGCGGTGGGTTGGATGGCGATCGGGGCGATTTTCGCCCAATCGGTTGCGCTTGCCGATCCGGCCGATGTATTCATGCGCAAAGGAAATCAGCTTTACGAGCAGGCCACCCACGGCAAGGAGCTCGACGAGCAAAAGCTCAAGGAATCGATCGAGGCCTACCAGGAGGCGCTGCGGCGCAATCCGACGCCGCTCATCAAATACAACCTGGGCACCGCGCAGGCCCGGCTGCGGCAATACCAGGAAGCCCAGCAGACCCTGACCGAGGCGACCGAATCGCCGGACGTCGGCGTCAAGCAAAACAGCAATTTCAACCTCGGCATAGCCAAGGCCAAGCCGTTACTTGATGAAATACGATCAGGTCAACTCAAACCCGATGGAAAAAATCTAAAAAAACTGGAAGAAACGCTCCAATCGTTCCGTAATGTGATCCTTGGGGCGCCAAACGATATCGATGCTATTTACAATTATGAAGTAACCAAGAAAGCTTACGATGCGATAAAAAAGGAATTGCAGAACCAGCCTCAGAACTCCGGCGATAAAGGCGAGGAAGGGAATAGCGGCAAGGGAAACGCTAAAGGCAGTTCAGACCAGAGCGACCCAAGCGGTAAGCAAAGCAAGCAGGATCAGAAACAGGGCCAACAGGGCCAGAACCAGCAGGGAAATCAGGACCAGCAAAAGCAGGATCAGCAGGGCAAGCAGGATCAAAAGCAGGACCAGAAACAAGGCCAGGATCCCAAGCAGGGCCAGGATAACAAGGAACAGAAGGGCCAGAACCAGGGCGGGCTCGAGGATCAGAAGCGCGGGGACCAAAAGCAGGACAAGCCCGAGTCCTCGCAGCAGCAGCCCGCCGGCGGCGAAGAGGGGAAAGCGACCAAGCCGCTCAACCCCGACCAGATGGACGCGATGCGCCTGCTCAACCTGCTCGAGAAGGAAAAGCCCCAGCAATACAAACGCCTGTTCCAGTTCCGCGGCGAAACGGAACGCAAGCTCCAGAAGGATTGGTAAACGCTTGAGGATTTGCGGCCGACATCACCTGTTCCTGTGCGCCGTCGCGTTCGCGCTGTGCTGCGCGGCGGAGGCCGCGGCCGCGGACGTCGAGTTCACGGCGTCGGTCGATCGCACTGACATCCAGGTCGGCTCGACCGTTCAGCTCACGATCAGCGTCAATTCCAAGTCCGGACAGGACGATGTCAGTCCGACGATGCCCGATTTCGGCGGCCTGCAGGTCGTCGGCGGGCCCTCGAACCAGAGCCAGATGACGATCGTCAACAACGTGATGTCGGCGACGACGAGCGTGGTCTATCAGCTCCGCGCGCCGCGCGTCGGCACGTTCACGATCGGGCCGTCGCGGCTCGATTACGGCGGCAAGAGCTACGAGACGAAACCGATCCAGGTCAAGGTCTCGATGCAGCAGCCGCCGAGCCTGCCGGACGACCTGAAAAACGAATCGATCCTGCCCGCGCGCAGCGACAACGACGACGTAAACCGCCAGCTCGACGGCCGGCTGTTCCTGCGCGCGCAGGTCAGCGACCGCAACCCGTTCGTCAGCGAGCCGGTGCTGATCACGTATTCGATTTACTGGGAGCGCGTTCCGATCAACGGACTGCAATTGCCCCAGCAGCCGATTCACGTCAGCGGTGGGCTGGTCGAGGACAAGTTCCGCGCCAAAAATATCCAGCCCAAGACCGAGGTCCACGGCGGGCGCACGTACCAGGTCGCGCCGATCTACCAGTTCATGCTGACGCCGACGACGGCCGGCGAGGCGGTCATCGACAGTTATGCGGCGGTCGCGCAGTTGCCGGTGCAGCGGCGGTCCAATCCGCGCGATCCGTTCTCGGCGTTCGACAGCCCGTTCTTCGGATCGCCGGGCCTGCAGGTCGAGGTTCCGGCCGCGCCGATCAAGCTCGACGTGCGGCCGTTGCCGACCCAGGGCCAGCCGGCCGGGTTCAACGGGACCGTCGGGAATTTCACGCTCAAGGCATCGGTCGATCGCGCAAGCATCAAGCAGGACGAGTTGCTCACGCTCGAGCTCACGCTTTCGGGCCGCGGCGCCGTCGATCTGGCCGGGCCGCCGCAGTTCCCCGACAATCCGAATTTCGAGCTGGTCGATAAGACGCAGGAACTCGTGAAGCCGCAGCCGAAAGATTACATCGGCGGCACGAAGCGTTTCCAGTTCAGCCTGCGGCCGAAGAAATTCGGCCGGCTTGAGGTTCCGGCGATCGAATACCCGATTTTCAACGCCGACCAGGAATCCTACAAGGTCCTCAAGACCGATCCGATTCGCGTGCAGGTCGCCGAGGTTGCCGGCGCGTCGGTTCAGGTCGCGGCGGGCGACAAGATCACGCCGCGTTCGACGGGCGCCGTGCCGCTGAATTTCATCGAGCCGGTCGATGCGATCAGGTCCGGCCGCGCGCAGCCGCTCTTCGAATCGCCGCTGCTGTGGGTCCTGCAGATCGCCGGGCTGGGGGTGTTTTTGTTTTCGTGGCGGCGCGACTGGCGCAAGGCGAGGCTCGATCCGGCGGCGGTTCGGCGCGGCGGCGCGTGGCGCGCGTTCGAAAAACGCCTGCGCGCGATTCAGGCGCAAATCAGCAGCGGCAAGCAGGCCGAGGCCGCCGGCGCGTTCGAGCACGCCGTGCGCAGCCTCATCGCCGACCATTTCAACACCTCGGCCGAGGGGCTCACCCGCGACGAGATCGCGCAGCTTCTGGCCGGCAGCAACCTCTCGCGCGAGCAGATCGGCAAGTTGCTCCAGCGGCTCGACGCGTGCTCGTGCGCAAGTTATGCGCCCACCGCCGAGCCGGTCGATATCGCGGCATGGAGCAACGAAACGCGCGCCATGCTGAAGGAGGGCCTTCACGCATGACCACCATCCTTCAATCAATTCCCGATTTTCATGAGTTTGTGCAGCCCCGGCAGGGGCGAAAGAAGGTTGCCCAGGGTGCAGCGGAGCGGAACCCTGGGTGCCGATCGCGGCAATCATACCGAGCCCCGGCAGGGGCGGCAGAAACAGAGTGCTTCCGAATTTCTGCCGCCCCTGCCGGGGCTTGGTATGAAGAAAACAATTCTTCCCCAGGGCTGGCTCCCTGGGCTACCTTCTATCGCCCCTGCCGGGGCTTGGTCTTTAACTTGCTCGCAATGGCATTTTTCATCGGATTGGCCGTCTGCTCCCGCGCCGCCTCCGACTCCGAGCAGCTCGAGCGCGCGAAAACTGCCTTCACGAATCAGAATTACAAGCTGGCCGCGCAGGTTTACGAGAAGCTGATCGAGCAGGCGCCGCACGATCCGCGCCTGCTTTACAACCAGGGCACCGCTTACGCATACATGGGCGAACGCGGCCTGGCCCAGTGGCGTTACCTGCAGGCCCTGCGTTACGCGCCGCGCGACTCCAATATCCGCCAGAACCTTGCGGCGCTCGACCCGGATTACCGGAGCCAGATCGCGCTGACGCCGCTCCTGCCGGTCGAGCTGGTTTATGGGTATTTCACCGGCAACGAATGGGCGGGACTGGCCGGGTCGGCGACGTTCATCGCGCTTGCCCTGGGGACGCTGGCGCTGTGGCGGCCGCGCGGAACGCGCCTGCGTCTTGCCGCGCGCAAGCTGGCCGTCACGGCCGTTGTCCTTGCCGCCATCGCCTGGCCGTTCGCGATGGGTCATTACTACCAGGAAAACATTTCGACGCGCGGCGTGACGGTCGTCGATGACGCCAGCATCCGCTCCGGCCCGAGCGAGACCTCGCGCGAAACGTGGAAGCTCAAGGCGGGCGTCGTGGTCGATATCACCGACGACAAGACCCACCCCGACTGGCCGTTCGTCTCGATGGCCAACCGCGGCTCCGGCTTCATCAACCGCAACCAGATCCGCAAGTTATAAAGCAGGTCACGAAATTCACGAAAACAAGACACGAAATTGCACGAAAATGTGCATAACGCTCGATGTGATCATTTTCGTGTCTTTTGTGAAAATATCTTTCGTGAATTTCGTGATATGATTTGATTGTTTCTGGTCTTCATCCTTGCACGCCGGGTGGGGGTAATTGATAATGAAAACAAAAGAGGGGAGGGCGGGAATGAATCAAAGACTTCAAGAACTTAGCCTCGAACTGCTTGGATTGCCCATTAAATCGAGGGCGTATCTGGCGGCACGGCTGCTTGAAAGCCTTGACGAGGACGAGGATGAAATCAACGATCAGATGTGGATGGACGAAATCAACCGCCGGCTCGCAGATGTTCGCGAAGGCAAGGCTGAATTGATCCCTGTCGAAGACGTCATCAAAGAACTAAAGGCCAGCCTGGGTCATTGAGAATCCTTAAAAGCGCCGCCAACGAAGCTCGAACGGCTTTGAATTATTACCGTACAAAGTCACCCGATCTGGCTTTGGCTTTCGCTTCTGAGCTCGACAATAGTTTTTCATTGATTACCCGGAATCCGATGGCATTCCCTGCCTATGCGAGCGACGTTCGCAAATTCACAATGCATGGCTTTCCATTCAATATCATTTATACCTTGCGAGATTCGGAAATCTTGATTCTCGCAATCGCACACCAGCGCCGAAAACCTGATTATTGGAAGAATCGACCTTCATGACGAACGAGAAACCAACTCACGAATTCGACCGAACCTCCATTGAGGCCATTGCGCATCCGTTTGACCGCCTGTGCGTCATCATGAAGCGGCTGCTCGATCCGGGCGGCTGCCCGTGGGATCGCGAGCAGACGCACCAGTCGCTGCGCCAGTATTTCATCGAGGAGACCTACGAGGCGTGCGAGGCGATCGACACCGGCGACGACAAATCGCTGCGCGAGGAACTCGGCGACGTCGCGCTCCAAATCGTCTTTCACGCCGAGCTCGCCGAGCGTCGCGGCGCGTTTCGCGTCGAGGACGCCTATGACGCGATCTGCAAGAAGCTGCTCGACCGGCATCCGCACGTGTTCGGGACGGTTCACGCGCCCGACGCCGAGACCGTGCTGAAAAACTGGGAAGAGATCAAGAAGGAAGAGAAGCGCCGGAAGAACGGCGACGACGAAACGCAGCACGTCTCGGCGGTGTCGGGCGTGCCGAAGGCCTTGCCGGGCCTGCAGCGCGCGGGACGCATCCAGGAGCGCGCGGCGCGCGTCGGGTTCGATTGGGACCGCACCGAGGACGTCGCGGCCAAGGTGAGGGAAGAGGTCGAGGAGTTCCTCGCGCACGTCGGCAAAGGCCCCGAGGGTAAGCTCGACGAGGCCGCGATGGAAGAGGAATTCGGCGACCTGCTGTTCGCGCTCGTGAACATGTCGCGCTTCCTCAATATCCGCGCCGAGGAGGCCATGCAGAAGGCCAGCGACAAGTTCATCCGCCGGTTCGTCGCGATCGAAAAATCCGCCGAGTCCCAGGGCAAACGCCTCAAGGACATGACGCTCGCCGAAATGGACGACCTGTGGAACGCGGTGAAGAAGGCTGAAAAGTAGGCCGCGTTTGCCAAACGCGGCATCACATCAAAACCCGCAGCGCGCGGCCGGCGAAACATCCATGTCGATTTCATCAACTCAATTTCAATTGTCAACCCAAGGCCCCTTGCGCTGGCTTGCCGCGATGCGCTGGCTCGCACTTGCGTGCTTCGTCGCGCTGGCCGCCACGCCGCTCGTTGTCGATTTCCTCGCGCGCGACGACGCCTACATGGCCCCCAAGTGGGCGTGGATCGAAATCTTCACGGCGCTCGGCGTCGCGGCGGTTCTGGCGCGCGCGATCGCCGGCCGGCCGGCGATGGTCCCGCTCAATTTCAGCTTCCTGATCGCGGTCCTTTTTTGCGCGTGGCACTGGGTCACGGTGCTATGGGCGCCGAGCCGCTCGATGGCGGTCGATGCGGCCGCGCGGATGACGTGGCTCACGCTTGCGCTGTGGCTCGGGCTGCAGATCGTCAAGGGGCGTCGCTGGCTGATCCGGATGGCATGGTGCCTCATCGCGCTCGGCATGATCACCGCGGTCTGGACGCTCGTCGAAGATGTCGTTCACGCCTGGTTTCCAAGGTATCAATGGCTTACGCCGAACCTTGCCGACTGGCGCGGATTCCTTTCCGCGGGCCTCGGCAACACGAACCACATCGGCGACCTGCTGGCGCTGGCGATGATCCCCGCGCTGATTTTTTACGGCGAGGCGCGCAAGAAAAGCGCGCTGTGGTTGTGCGGCATTTCGCTGATCATGCTGCCGGCCGCGTTAATCGCCGTGTTCTCGGCGGGCTCGTCGCTTGGCCTTGTCGTCGCCTCGATCGTGATGCTGGTTTTGATCCTGCAGAACGCCGGGCCGCGCTGGTTCGCGCGGCGCTGGTTGCGTTGGGCGGTGCTGGTCGGCTGCTGGATTCTACTCGTTGGTTTCTTCACGACGAATCATCCGCTGAACCCGCACCGGCCGGGCATCCTGGTCGAGGGTTTCGGTTCGAATCGCTGGCAGGCGGGCGGACCGACGCGGCTCGCGATCTGGGCCGAGACGCTCGAGATGATCCGCAAGCATCCGGCGCTTGGCGTCGGTGCCGGCAACTTTACGTACGTTTTCCCCGAAATGGATTCGGCGCTGATCTGGGGCCGGCCGGACCTGATGGTGTATCAGGGCCGCTGGACCAACGCCGCGCATAACATTTTCATGCAGGCGTGGGCGGAGCTGGGGATTGTCGGTTGCGCGCTGCTCATCGCGCTCATCGCGGTGATGTATTTCGTGCTGCTTCACGACCTCGACCGCGCGCGAAGGCCGGGGCTGCTGATCCGCACCACGCTTGCGGGACTGCTGACGGCGTGGGTCGTTCAGGGCCAGGTCAATTTCGTGTTGCAGACGCCCGTCGGCGCGCTGTGCTTCTTCGGCATGCTGCTGGCGATTCTCGTCGAGCGCGCCGGTCGCGGCGACCCGCGCCTGCCGCCGCTGCGGTTCGAGACCGACTGGCTGGCGATCCGCATCGACTGGCGCACGATGCGCCGCCCGACGGCGGTCGGTGTCGCGGCGCTTCTGCCCAATCGCGTCGCGGTCTCGATCGGGGTCCTGTTGATCATTTGCGCATTGGCGTTTGCGCCGTCGGCATTGGCCCCCGTGCGCGCGCAGCGCGAATACCGGCTCGGAACGATCGCGTCCACGCCGCAAGAAGCCGAGGAGCATTTCAAAAGAGGCCTGGAAATCGATCCGAACGCGCAGGACCTGCGCAGCCATTACAGCAGCTGGCTTTTGGATCAAGGCCGACCGGCGGAAAGCCTCGACGAAATCAAAATCGTGCGGCAGAGGCTCAACAGTTTCGAGCTCTTCAGCCGCGAAGCGCGCGCCTACGGCATGCTCGGCCGGAACGACAAGGCCAACGCCGCAATGGAGAAGCTCAAAGAACGCTTCTGGAGTGCGCGCGTCGGCGAGAATTAATTCGGTTCCGAATTGCGATTTGTTATGCGCTTTGCGCATCGGATATACCGAACGTGAGTTAAAACGCGCGCGCTGAAAGCGCAACAAGAATCAAGCCTGGGGCAGAGCGAAGCGGCGCCCCAGGTCAGATTGTGAGTATTCGCAGAGCTCTGAAAGAGCGAAAGAAACCCGTGCGATTTCATTTCTCTCGCTCCTTCGGCGCTCTAATCAACGCGCTCGAAATTGCATTAATTCTTGACGATACAGTCGAGCTATGGCCATTGTAGAATGTTTAACTTGGGTTCGGGGTTGAGGCGGTCCAGCCCGGGGTGTCATGGCCGTCATGCGAGAGCAGAAATGTGATGTCGCTTCGGGCCGAAGCGACCTACTGACGCAAAGGAGCCGAGCCATGGATTACCAGAAGAAAACCATCGAGCAGATTGAGGTTGCGGGAAAGCGCGTGTTCGTGCGCGCCGATTTTAACGTCCCCCTCGAAAACGGCAAGATCACCAACGACCGCCGCATCCGCGCCTCGCTGCCGACGATCAAATATCTGTTGGACAAGGGCGCGAGCGTCGTCGTGTCGTCGCATTTGGGCCGCCCCAAGGGCAAGGTCAAGCCCGAGCTGAGCCTCAAGCCGGTCGCCGAGCGCCTCGCTGAGCTGCTGGGCAAGCCCGTCAAGTTTGCGCCGGACTGCATCGGCCCCGAAGTTGAGAAGATGGCGAAGGAACTCAAGGCCGGCGAGATCATGTGCCTCGAGAACCTGCGCTTCCACGAAGAAGAAGAGAAGAACGACCCCGAATTCACGAAGAAGCTTGCGTCACTCGCCGACCTCTACGTCAGCGACGCGTTCGGCACCGTGCACCGCGCGCATGCGTCCACGGAAGGTGTCGCGCACTATCTTCGGCCGGCGGTGGCCGGTTTCCTGATCGCCAAGGAACTGAAATACCTCGGCGGCGCAATGGCCAACCCCAAGCGGCCGCTGGTGGCGATCCTCGGCGGCGCCAAGGTCGGCAGCAAGATCGGCGTCATCAACAAGCTCATGGAAATCTGCGACACGCTCGTGATCGGCGGCGGCATGGCCTACACGTTCTTCAAGGCCAAGGGCTACTCGATCGGCGACAGCCTGTTCGACGCCGAAAGCTTCGAGACGGCCAAACAGATCCTCAAGACCGCCGAAGAAAAAAAGATCCAGCTCGTCCTTCCGCTTGACGTCGTCGTGACGCAGAAGCTCGAGGCCGGCGCGCCGACGCAGGTCGTGCCGGTCACGGCGATCCCGGACGGCTGGGCGGGCGCGGACAGCGGCCCCAAGACGGTCGCCGAGATCACGCGCGTGACGAAGGACGCCGGCACGATCGTGTGGAACGGCCCCGTGGGCGTGTTCGAGATCGAGCAGTTCGGCAAGGGCACGTTGGCGATCGCCGAGGCGCTCGCGCACAGCGGCGCCGTGACGATCCTGGGCGGCGGCGAAACGGCCGCGGCCGCCGAGGAATACGGGCTCGACGACAAGATGAGCCACGTCTCCACCGGCGGCGGCGCCTCCCTCGAATTTTTAGAGGGCCGGGTGCTTCCGGGTATTGCAACGCTTGACGATGCGCGCTAGAATCATTCGTTTCGCTGGCGCTTCGGCGCCAACGCCGGCCTGGCCGGCTTGACACAATCAAAGGGTTAGCCTCATGGGTTTCGGTACATTCTTTCTCGTCATCCTGTATGCCATCGCCTGCCTGATCCTGATCTTCTTCATCCTGATCCAGTCGGGCAAGGGCGGCGGGCTCTCCAGCCTCGGCGCCGCCAGCCAGGGCATCTCCGACGCGTTCGGCACGACCGGCGCCGAACGGGCGCTCAATAAACTGACGACCATCGCGGCCGTCAGCTACATCGTTCTGGCGATCCTGATCACGTTGACGATCAGCCTGCAGACCAACGCCAGCAAGACCATCCTTCCCAACACGGGGACGACGACCACGCAGCCGATCAGCGGCGCCGGCGCGCCGACGACGCCGGAACTGCCGGGCGCTCCGGGACAAGGCCAACCGGCCGCCCCCGCCCAGTAAGCTCGATTGAATTGACGATTTACGATTGACGATTGACGATTAAAAACGTCAGTCGTCAATTTATTTTGGGGGGAATCGTCAATCGTCAATCGTCAATCCGTCATCCCCAGCCTTTGTCTCCCTGTCGGGCAATCCTTGTTCAAAACGCACTCGGCGCATTTCGGTTTGCGCGCGATGCAGATCGTGCGGCCGTGCCACATCAGGTGGTTGCAGAAAGCCGTCCAGCCGGATTCGGGGATCAGGCGGGCCAGGTCGAACTCGATTTTGGTCGGGTCGGTGTTGGCGGTCAGGCCCAGCAGGCCGCTGAGGCGCATGACGTGCGTATCGACGAAGATTGCCGGCAGGCCCAGCGCATTGCCGCGCACGACGTGCGCCGTCTTGCGGCCGACGCCGGGCAGCTTGACCAGTTCTTCCAATGATTCTGGCATCTTGTTGTTGTATTGCTCGGCGATGGCGCGGCTCGCGGCCTGGATGCTTTTGGCCTTGTTGCGGTAAAACCCGGTCGGGCGGATGATGCGTTCGATGTCGGCCGGATCGGCGGCGGCGAGCGCCTTGGGGTCGGGGTAAAGCTTGAACAGCTCGGGCGTGACGGTGTTGACGCGAGCGTCGGTGCATTGCGCGGCGAGGATCGTCGCGATCAGAAGCTCGAACGGATTCTTGAAATCAAGCGGCACGCGGGCGTCGGGATACGTCTTGGCGAGAATCTTCTGAATGCGCCCGGCGCGCGCGCGAAGCTCTTTCTCGGGTTCAGGCGCGGGCGGCGGAGTTGGTTTCTTGGTCATCGTACGGATTGCTCCTGAATACTGTTTAAGGTCTAATGGTAATCGAATCGGGAGAATTGAGCATTCATTTTACGTAGAATTCCGGAAGGGTAAGCGGCTCTGTCGGGTGAAAGCCACAAAATCTATTCTGAGCGCGATGCACCGCGCCAGTTTTTGTCCGTTGCTGAAGAACTCATCCCGCAGGTGCTGGCCGGAGATCATCCGATTATTGAAGGTCTTCGCAAACAATACAATACGGCATCTGTGGAAAGACTCGAGTTGAGCAGCAAAGGATTTGACATCTTCTATCAGATTCCGGAAGGCACACCACGTGTTTCGCTGCCGAATTTTGACCATCTCGGTGGTCAGGTAGAATTGGAAGGCTTTGAAAATGGTGCTCCGTGCGTTTTGCATGTGTGCGATGGCATAATCAGAATGTTTGAGGTCTTCAAAATTGGAGAAGGCAATTGGTCGGAAGATCTAAAAGTAATCTCGATCTTCAATGTGAGTTCATTAAGGGAAGATCTCGATGACATAATCTTGCAACAAACGTTTCCGAAAGTATTCTCGTCACAAAATGCACCCCGCGAGATTATAGCTCTCGCCGAAAATCTCATGCCCTTATTGTTATCAGGCGAGCATCCCGCATTAAAGGCTCTACGGCAGCAACTCCAGATGGCCAAAATTAAAGACGTGGAAATGACTGGCCACGGCTTTTTTTTGAATTATGATGTTCCGGACGATGCTCCTCGAACGAATCCGGCAAATATCGCGGGCGGATCTGCATACATCGAGGTGACGGGTCTTCCCGCCGGTGCTGGGTGCGTTGTTTTTGTTGAAAACGGCAAGCTCTCTTGTTTGGAAGGATATGCATATGACAGAACATGGTCGGAACATGCCAAAATTCTTTCAATAAAGGAGGTTACTCCGGTAAAACCGGAGGAACGCAGCGGCTCACAAAAATAAACTGCGATGTCGCTTCGGGCCGAAGCGACCTGGTGACAAAAAAAACCGCCCGAACGGGCGGAAAGATAGTGCGGTTCTTACGGATGGAACCGGAACTTAGCGCGGACGGCGGGAGGCTTCCTCGCGCGGGCGGGCTTCGCTGACCTTGATCGGGCGGCCATCGATCTCACGCTCGTTCAACGCGACGATGGCGTCCTGCGCCGCCTCGTCCTCCGCAAATTCCACGAAGCCAAAACCTTTCGACCGGCCGGTCTCACGATCCTTGATCACCGTCGCCGAAACGACTTCGCCGTAAACCTCGAACTGCCTACGGAGCTCGTCCTCATTGGTCGAGTAACTCAAGTTGCCGACGTAAAGCCTCCTCATCGCATCTTTCCTCGCTCTCGACAGACTGGTCACCGCCGGTCCATGCCAGGCGGCTTGTGCCCCAAAGGCACCTAGACTTAAACCTTAACGTTCAAACCGACAAAACTTGACGGAAAAATTTAGGTTAATGCTGGAAAAATCAACGCGCCAACACGAAACGCACATTTCAATACGGAAATAGTGACGGTGCTGTCATTTTAAACGCATGGGAAATGCACCAGTCCCACAAACCGAAGCATATATTATAGTTAATATTCAATATATCAACTGGTATATTAGCATGCCGTCGCCGTTCGAACCCCAGACGCCCCCGCGGACTCATTCCTGTTTACGAACAGGCCGGCTCGGCGCGACAATAACGCGCGGTCTTCTCGCGGCGCAACGATAACGACAAGGCAGTTCATGAAGCGCAAAACAAAGCAGCAGCCGAAACAAATTCGCCGTGTCGAGCCCGGCATGGATTGGCTCGTACCGGTGGTGCTGTTCGCGATCGCGGTCGTGGCCTATTTGCCGGCGCTCGACGCGCGGTTTGTATGGGACGACGACCTGTCGATCGGCGGCAACACGCTGCTGCGCGGGATCGGCGGACTGTGGCGCATCTGGACGTCGATCGGGTCGATCTCCGGCGAGATGCATTACTGGCCGCTGACATACACGGTTCTGTGGGCCGAGTGGCAGATGTGGGGCCCGTCGCCGGCGGGCTATCATTTCGTGAACATGCTACTGCACGGCGCGATCGTGGTTCAGGTCTGGCGCCTGATGCGGCGCATGGGCCTGCCCGGCGCGATTTTTGGCGCGGCGCTGTTTGCGCTGCATCCGGTTCACGTCGAGGCGGTCGCGTGGGTCATCAGCATTAAGGACCTGCTCGCGACGCTCCTTTTTCTGGTCGCGTTCGAATGTTATTTGAATTTCGAGGACCGCGTCACTCCGAAATGGCTTGCCATTGCCGTGGGCGTGACGATCGCCGCGATGCTCGGCAAGTCTTCGCCGGTCGTGCTGCCGGCCGCACTGGCGATCTGGGTCTGGTATCGGCGCGGGCGGTTCAACAGGCGCGATGCCTTGGGAATCGCGGTGATCGCCGCCGTTGCGCTAGCGATGGCCGCAGTCGATATCTACGTCGGATCGCAGCTCAATCACCAGCATGACGTCGTCCCGCCGCTGGCTGCGCGGATCAATCAGGCCGGGCTCAATTTCTGGCGTTACGCGTGGAAGCTGATATTCCCGGCCGGGTTGAGCCTCATTTATCCGCAGCGGTCCGTGACGCCCGCGTGGTTGCCGTGGATCGGCATCGGCGCGGTGACGCTGATTCTTTGGGCGCTGCGCCGCCGGATCGGGCGCGGGCCGCTGGCGTGCTGGCTGTTTTACGGCGTGGCGCTCGCGCCGATTGTCGGCATCGTGTATTTCCATTACCTGGTCCTCTCGCCGATCGCCGATCGTTACCAATACCTTGCGAGCGTTGTGCCGCTGGCGGCGGCTGGCGCGATCGCCGCGCGATTCACTTCGCGATGGGAAGTCCGGCGATACGCCGCGGCCGCGGCGCTGCTGCTCGTGATGGCAGGCATGTGCTGGCGGCAGGCCGGTTATTTCCACGACAATCAGGCGCTTTTCGAGCGCGCGCTGAAGATCGCGCCCGATTCGGCCGGCGCGAACATGTGCATGGGCACCGAGGCGCTTCAGAAAAAGAATTACGGCCCGGCCGAGGCGTATCTGTCGCGGGCGCTTCAGGCCGACCCGAACCTGTGGGGCGCGGTTTCGAACCTGGCCGCGGGCATGATGCAGCAGAACCGGCCGTATGAAGCGGCCGTGTTGATGCAGTCGGCCCTGAAGCGCGGCTGCGAGGATCCGGGCGTCCTGAGCAATCTCGCATGGCTCTCGGCGACGCAGTCCGACCCGCGCATTTACAATCCCAAGCTGGCGCTGGAGCTTGCGGAAAAATGCGTGCGCGAGTCGCCTAGATCGCCGGTTTATCACAACTCCAAAGCCGCGGCGCTGGCCGCCAACGGACGAACCGCCGAAGCCCTTGCGACGGCCAAACACGCGCTCGAACTGGCCCGCGCCAGGGGCAACCGGGACTTGGCCCGCGTGCTGGAGTCGCAATTCATCCCGACCTACGAGCAAGGCAAAGCGGTGAAGTTCTAGGACCCATGGGATCATCGATCATGACCGAAGGCAAAGCACCACTTCCGGGGATCGGCCGCGACGAGGCCGTTGCGATGGTCCTGCTCGGCATTGACTGGGGCGCTCGCCGCATTGGGCTGGCGTTCAAGCCCGCCGGGCAGGACTGGGCGCTTCCGCGCGGCGTTCTTGAATGCGCCGGTGACGAGGACGCCATCGCCGGACTTCGCAAAACCATCGCCGACAGCGGCGCCCAGGGCGTCGTGGTCGGCCTGCCGCTCAATCAGGATCCGGCGATGGCCCAGCGGGTCAAGCGGTTTTGCCGGCGCGCGCGCGAGGGAACAGCCGGGGTGCGGTGGTTTTTTGTCGATGAGAGCTTGACCTCGCAGGAGGCCGATTCGATAAGTCTGGATAGGGGGCATCGCCGCCCGACGGATGACCTTGCCGCCAAGCTGATCGTGGAGACGTTTATCCAGCAATGCCGTTGACCCCGCTGCTTTTCCTGAGCCCGCGCGTTCCGTGGCCGGCCGACACCGGGGCCAAGATCCGCACGAACGCCCTGTTGACCGCGCTCGCCGGCCATTTTGCGATCCATTACGTGGGGTTCCTGCAGCCCGGCCTGAGCCGCGCCAAAGCCCGCCAGTACCTTCATGAGGAAACGCCGCTGCTGCTCAAGCGCGAGCCCTCGACGACGCTTGTCGGCAAGGCGTGGCTGGGCCTGCGGACGCTTCCCGGGCCGGGGCCCGTGACGCTGATGAAATACTGGAACAGCTCCATTTCGACGTTCGTCGCCCAGTGGGACCGCGAAAATCCGCGCGGCGTCATCCACGCCGACCACCTGCACATGGGCCAGTATCTGCCGTTCGCGTGCCGCGCCCTGCGCGTCATGGACGAACACAACGTGGAAAGCAGGATTCTGGAGCGGCTCGCCGACCACAACCAGGGCCGGCCGTGGGGGCCGTATTTGAACCTGCAGGCCCGGCGCATGGCGCGCCGGGAGGCTCAGCTCGCCGGCGAAGTCGATATGGTCTTGGCCGTGTCGGACGGCGACGCCGGGGACCTCTCCGCGATGGCGCCGAAGACGCGGGTCGAGGTGATCCCCAACGGCGTCGATCTGGAATACTTCGCGCCGCCGCGGGTCAGTCGCCCGAACCTCAACAAACTGGTTTTTACCGGATCCATGGACTGGCTCCCCAACAGCGACGCGATGATCTGGTTCGTGGCTGAAATCCTGCCGCGGCTTGACTTGCGGCCTCCGCGCGACGGCCCGTGGAAGCTCGACATCGTCGGCCAGAACCCCCCGACGGCCGTTCGGGCGCTGGAATCGGCCCGGGTCCGCGTGACCGGCCCGGTCGAGGACGTCCGCCCGTTCGTCAACGAAGCCGGAATCTTCGTCGCCCCGATTCGGATCGGCGGCGGCAGCCGGTTGAAATTATTGGAGGCGTTTTCCGCCGGAATTGCCGTCGTTTCCACCAAAATCGGTTGCGAGGGCCTGGAGGTCGAGAACGAAAAACACCTGCTGATCGCGGACGAGCCCGAGGCCTTTGCCGACGCCGTCGATCGGCTCGCCCGCCAGCCCCGCCTCAGGCAGGAATTGACCGCCAATGCAAGGCGTTTGGTCGAAGATCGCTACGGCTGGGGGGCCATTGGCGAGCGCCTCGCCGGCCTCTATGAAGCCGAGTTGGAGAGGCGCTTGTCGGCACAGGCCGATCCTGTTAGTGGTTGACACTTTTTTCGCACATGCCATACTATCTTGTAAGGGCTGGTGGGGGTCGGCAAAAGGGGAAAACACATCAGTCTCAAGCATTCGTGGGGAATTCTTCTGGTTGGTTGAGTCCCGTCGCCGCGCCCGTGAGGCATATCCGTTTCGACATTGGACCAGGATCCCGGAATAGGCTTCGGACTGACTCGGGTGGCCGGCTCGACTAGGTTGACGAAGGCCTGCAAAGCCAAGGAGCACCGCACACATGGCGGATCCGATCAAAAAGACCCTGAACAACAAATACAAATCCGAGGAAGCGGCCAAGGCCAAGAACAAAGACCTGGTCACGCGCGGCGGCCTGCCCAAGGCGCAGGACCGGGCCGATCTTCAGAAATACATGGACGCGCTCGGCACCGAGAGCGCGGCGCGCATGCAGGAAGAGGCCATCGACACCGGTCTGGTGACAACCAAGGACGAAATCCTGGACCAGATCGCCGCCGACCTGGGGATGGAAAAGGTCCTGCTCAACAAGATCGAATTCACCCCCGACCTGATCCAGCAGGTGCCGGCCAACGTCGCCAAGAAATTCGGCGTCCTGCCGGTCGGCTACAACGACTACGAGGTCGAGTTGGCGCTGTCGGACCCGCACAACGTGCAGGCGCTCGACGACCTGGCCCGCGTCCTTGGCAAGAACATCCGCGGCCGCGTCGCCATGCAGGAAGACATCGAGCGGCTCATCAAAAAGTTTTACGACAGTGACGACGTCTCCAATATTTACGCCGGCATGACCGAAACCGAGGAACCCGCGGCGGCCAACCGCTGGGAGGAACTGACGGTCGGCGGCGACAAGGAACAGGCCGAGCAGCCTGCCGTCATCAAGTTCGTCGATCTGATCTTCAAGCAGGCCGTTCACGAGCGCGCCTCCGATATCCACATCGAGCCGCACCGCTTCGGCGTCACGATCCGGTTCCGCATCGATGGTGTGCTGCATGAGGTGCCGAGTCCCCCGCGCAAATGGCAGAACAACATCCTGTCGCGCCTTAAAGTCATGAGCGGCATGGACTTGGCCGAGAAGCGCGTCCCGCAGGACGGCCGCATCCGCCTGAGCCTCCCAGATAAGAAACTCGACTTGCGCGTCAGTTCGCTGCCGACGATTTTCGGCGAGTCGGTCGTCATGCGTATCCTCGACCAGTCGCAGGTCATGATGGGCCTGCAAGACGTTGGTTTCACTGAACGTTCAGTCTCGATCTTCAAGCGCCTCATCAAGCAGCCCAACGGCGTCATCCTGATGACCGGGCCCACCGGCTCGGGCAAAACGACCACGCTTTACGCCGCCCTCGGATCGCTCAACACCCCCGAGGAAAAACTGGTGACACTCGAGGATCCCGTCGAGTACATGATCCCGGGCATCAACCAGATCCAGATCAACCATGACATCGGCCTGACCTTCGCCGCCGGCCTGCGCGCCGTGCTGCGCCAGTCGCCCGACGTGATCCTCGTCGGCGAGATCCGCGACTTGGAAACGGCCGAGAACGCCATTCGCGCGGCGCTCACCGGCCACCTCGTCTTCTCCACGCTGCACACCAACGACGCCCCGAGTTCGACGATTCGTCTGATCGACATGGGCATCAAGCCATACCTCGTGGCCCGCTCGCTGCAGGCAGCCATCGCCCAGCGACTCGTGCGCCGCATCTGCACCGGCTGCAAGACGGCCTACCACCCGCCGGCCGAGGCGATCGCCGAAATGGGGTTCGATCCCGAGGAATTCAAGAACACCGATTTCTTCCACGGCAAGGGCTGCGAACGCTGCAACCAGGGCGGCTACCGCGGCCGTACCGCCATCCACGAGATCATGGTCATGGACCCCGACCTGCGCCGGCGCGTGATCCGAAGCGAGTCGGCGTCGCGCCTGAAGAAGGCGGCCGTCGCCAAGGGCATGTTCACGCTGCGCCGCGACGGTTGGGAAAAGATTCTGAGAGGCCAGACCACCATCGAGGAAGTGATGCGCATCACCGCGGCCGACGAAGAATAAATATCAGTCCTGAGTGCGGAAGGTCGAGTCCTGAGTAAGCGGCTCGGCATTCAGAAAGAAAACTCAGGGCTCAGCACTCAGCACTCAGGACTTAGGACTTAGCGATGGACATTAACGAAATGCTGAAGATCGTGACGGACCGCGACGCGGCGGACCTTCACCTGCGCGTGGGCAAGCCGCCCGTCATCCGTTTGCACGGCGAGTTCGAGCCGCTCGATCCCCAGCCGCTCACGCCCGAAGACACCGAGCGCCTGATGAAGGAAATCACCCCGCCGCGCTACCAGCAGATGCTTCAGGAGCAGGGCAGCGCGGACTTCGCCTACGCCTTCAGCGAGCAGGCCCGTTTCCGTACCAACATCTTCCGCTCCATGAGCAACGTCGGCATCGTCATGCGCCTGATCCCGACCCGTATTTTCACGTTCGAGCAGCTCGGCCTGCCGAAGGAAACCATTTATCCCGTGCTGCAGGCGCACCGCGGCATGGTCATCGTCACCGGCCCGACCGGTTCCGGCAAAACCACCTCCCTGGCCACGATGATCGACTGGATCAACTCCAACCGCGCCGTCCACATCATCACGATCGAGGACCCGATCGAATACACTCACAAGCACAAAAAATCGATCATTTCGCACCGCGAGCTGC
>JAJFUE010000028.1 GCA_021372575.1 bacterium
ATGAGTCCCATTTTCCCAATTCCCCCTCCACCCCTACCCAACCCTGGCACCGCAAAAAAATCCCCAAGCGCTTCGGCTAGGTAGGTCGGCTCTCCGAGCCGACTCTTTTCCGTCGTCCGCTTCACCCCGAAGCGACATCACATTCAAAATCCCATCCCCCCAGCCGTGCGCCTGCCCAACCCCGCCCGGCCATGAATCCAGCACGTACATTTCATCCTTCATCATGCGTCTCTCAGGCGATGACTTGCTTCGATTCCCATCGCGAGCGATTCGCAATAAACTGGCAGGAGTGATTTACCGGTCTGCTTGATCTTTACTTTGAAGGCAGGTCGAGCTCATCCATGTCGAGCCCCTGATCCAGCTTGAGCGGCTCGATGTATTCGGTGCTGTTGTTGAACTTTTTGCAGCCGCCGAGGTCCACCAACTGGCGATTACATTCGGCGCGCAACGCGTCGGCCGAGGCGTAACGGTCCTCGGGCCGCTTGGCCAGGCACTTCATGATGATCTCGTTGGCCGTCTGCGGGATCTTGACGTTGATGTCGCGCGGCGCAACGGGGCTCTTGTGCACCTGCTGGTATGAGATGTCGCCCGACAGGAACGGCGGCGACCCGACGAGCGCTTCATAGAGCACGATACCTACCGAATACAAATCGCTGCGCCCGTCGATTTTGCCGCCGATGACCTGCTCCGGTGACATGTAACGCGGCGTCCCCAGCATGGCGCCGGTCGGCGTGAGCGTGTTTTCCTCGATATGCACGATGCCGAAATCGGTGATCTTCACCTCGCCGACCGAGTTGATCATGATGTTGTCGGGCTTGATGTCGCGGTGAATGATCCCCTTGGCATGGCTCGCGCCGAGCGCATCGCACAGCTGCACGGCGTAGAAGAAGATCTCGCTGATGTAGTCGAGGCTGATGTCCATCCCGTCGCGGAACTGCCCGTCGATCAGCTCGCGCAACGCCGGGCCATCGACGTATTCCATCACGATGTAGCTCTGCCCGCTCACGTTGCTGATGTTGTAGTCGTAGATGTTCACGATGTTGTGGTGCGACAGCGTGGCGGCGATGCGCGCCTCGCGGAAGAAACGGTCCAGGGCCTTCGAACTGCCCGACAGGCTGTCGCGCAGGATCTTCATCGCCACGGTCTGCTGGTTGCGAATGTCGAAGACCTTATAGACAACGCCCATGCCGCCCGACCCAAGCCGGTCCAGATACTGGTAACGGCCGACCGCCAGGTCGCCGATCAGTTCGCGCATTTTCGGGTCGGCATCGGGCGTCTTGCCGATGCTCATCTCCATCAGGCGCACCTTCTCGCCGACGTCGCGCCACGACGGATCGACCCGCGCGATCAGGTCCAGCGCCAGCACCGCGTCACGCGATGAAGACTGCGTCGCAATCAGCTGCTCGTGCAGCGAGTAGATGTTCTCGAAGTCCTCCTCGCGCGCCGGCTGGGCCCGGTAGCGGTCCAGCGCATCGACCAGGCGGCCGCCCTTGAGCAGCGCCTCCGCAAGCAACCGGTTGGCGGGTTCCGCGACGGCGGGGCTCGATGCCGCCAGCCGAAGCTGCTCGATCGCCGCGTCGTGCCGGTCGCTGCGCAGGTAGAGCTTCCCCAGCTCCATGCGCAGGTTCGGCAGGTCGGGGTTATGCGTCAGGATTTCGTTATACAGCGACTCGAGCTCGCCGGCGATATCCGCGTTGTCGGGCGCGATCTCGTGCGCCCGCTGCAGGTAGTTCATCGCCTTGGGATGATCCTGCTGCTGGCGGAAGAACAACCCCAGCCGCACGAGCAACTCCGGATCCACCTCCGACGACATGTCGATCAGCTCGTCGATGCGTTCCAGGACTTGCGGATCGATCTCGTTCGCGTAATTCAGGGAGGCAACATACTTCTCGAGGGCCTCGCCGTAGCGGCCGTTGCGAATCTGGAGCTCGGCCATCGAGATCTCCGCCTCGCGCGCCATTTCCTTCTCGTGCTTGTGCTGGGCCTCGCGCTCCAGCAGCGCGTTCTCGTTGAGGTAACGCAGGATCTCGGCGGCCTTGTCGTAATCTCCGCGCTGCTCATACGCCATCGCGATCCGGTCGATCATGTCGCGGACTTCGCCATCGACCGTGAGTTGCTTGAGCGCGCGCATCGCCTCGTCCAGTTCGCCCTGCTCGATCAGGTCGCGCGCATGGTCGATGATGTAGCAGCCGACCTCCCAACCGAGCAGCGCCACGCGCCGCGTCCACTTCTGCGTCAGCTCGGGACCGCCGTGGTCAAGCAGCAGGATGAAGAACCGGTCGCGCGAGCGCGCCGACATCTCGTTGGGCCGCTCGATCGAGTAACGGCTGAGGTAGAGCTCGAGCAGCCCCTGCCCCAGCGCCGGTTGCCCGCCGTCATACAGCTTCTCGATCGTCGCCAGCAGCCGCGATTCGGGGATGATCTTGCGGCACAGCCCGATCAGCGCTTCGGCGCCGGCCGGGTTCAGCTTGCCGCGCTTCATCAGGAGCATCAACGCAGGCTCGAACGTCTCGTCGAGCCGGCCCGCGCCGAGCCGCTCGATCATCTTGACGCCTTCCTGGGCGTCGATCAGGCGGCCCATCAGGATCTGCAGCGTCGTCCACGCGGTCCAACCCTCGATGCACTCGTTGGAACGGCTCAGAAACTCGGTCAACTCCGTCGAGACGCGCTCCATCTCCTCGTCGGCCGGGAGGGGCTCGCCGCCTTTCGCGTTGACGACCAACTTGTTGGTCCAACCCAATAGCTTTCCGACTTCGCCCGCCTGGCGCAGCAGGGCGTTATCGACCTGGTGCTCCATGGCCTGGCGGCAAAGCTCCAACGTGCGCTCGTCGAACCGCCCCATGCGGATATAGACCTCGGCGAGCGCCGCCATGAGGTCCGTGCTGTTCGGATTGTATCGCAGCGCCGTTTCCAGCGACTGCATGGTTTTATTCAAGATCGCGTTCATAGAGGCCATTCCGGAGCATATGGCGAAGCCGTGCCGACGACACGGCCGCTGTTCTGCTTATCGGCCGGCCCCTACAGTTTTCTTTAAGGAGAATTTGTACGGATTCAATTACGTAACAGAAAGGGGACAAGGGACAAATGCGGAGCGCTTACTCCCCTGCCCGGTAAAGGCTCTTTTGGCGGATCCAGTCCAGCACGCCGCCGGGGACCAGACCCGCCAATTCCCCTTCGCGGCCCCCGGCAATCTCCTCGCGGACAAACGTCGATGACAGGTCGGGCAGCGAGAAACCGCCGGCGACATCGACCGTGCCTTTCCCGCTGCGCGGCACGACCAGCGGCGGCGCCATCTCCATCAGCTTTTCGTATTCGAGCCAGCGCTCGGCATCCAGGAGGGTATCGCTCCCCATGATCCAGCGCCACGAATTGCCCGGATATTGCCGCGCCAGTTCGCGCATCGTCTCGATCGAATAATGCACGCGCGGCTCGCGTTCGATGTCGAGCACCTTGACGCGATCGCCGAAACAGGCCAGCGCGCGGCGCGTCATTTCCATCCGGTCCTCGAATGGAGCCAGTTTCTTGCCGAATGGATGGCCGCCGGTCGGGATCGCCCATACCTCGTCGATTTCGCCCGTGCCAAGGGCCCAGGCCACGACGAGGATATGCGCCATGTGGGGCGGGTTGAAGCTGCCGCCGAAGATGCCGACACGCGGCGCGGCGGGCGTCACTTGGCGCCCCGCCGTTTCGATTGCTGCCCGACAAACTGGGCGCGGATCGTCGTCTGAAGGCCGCCGCGCACCGTCATCTCGCACTCGACCTCGATCCACTTGGGGCTCAGGATGCGCACGAGGTCCTCGAGCATCCGGTTGGCGAGGTGCTCATAAAACACCCCGACGTTGCGGTACGAAAGCAGGTAATACTTGAGCGAGCGCAGCTCGACGCAAACCTTGTCAGGGATATACGTGATGGTGACCGTGCCGAAATCGGGCAGGCCCGAGAACGGGCAGACCGACGTGAATTCGTCGGTCGTCGTGGTGATCTCAATATCGCGGCCGGGATACTGGTATGCGAACGTCTCGAGAACGTCGGTGTCGATCGCATCGAGCCCCTGGAACTCCAGCCGCTTGTCGCGCGCCACAAACTCGACTTTCGGTTTCTTCGCCATGTTTCCCTCGCTTGTTCTTTATTGCTCGCCGTTGATGATCGCGTCCCAGTCGATCGGGATCTGATACGGGATCGGATCCTTCACGCGGGCCTCGCGAAAACCCCTGAGCCGGAGGCGGCACGCATCGCAGCGCCCGCAGGAGATCCCGTCCTTCGATGGATTGTAGCATGAGAACGTCAGTCCATAATCGACGCCCAGCTCCACGCCGCGCCGGATGATCCTGGCCTTCGTCATTTCCATGAGCGGCGCATGGATCCGCAGCGCATGGCCCTCGACGCCGGCCTTGGTCGCGACGCAGGCCAGCTTCTCGAAGGCGCTGATGAACGCGGGACGGCAGTCGGGGTAGCCCGAGTAATCGATCGCGTTGACGCCGATGAAGATGTCGCACGAGCCGATGACCTCGGCCCAGCCCATCGCCAGAGAGAGGAACACCGTGTTGCGCGCGGGAACGTAGGTGGGCGGAATGCCCTGGCTCATCTCTTTCATCGGACGGTCGCGCGGGACGTCGATGTCGGCGGTAAGGGCCGACCCGCCGATGCCGCGCAGATCAACCGGCACGACCAGGTGCTGCGCGACATGGAAGTGATCCGAGACCCGCTTGGCGGCCTCGAGCTCGTGGCGATGGCGCTGGCCGTAATCGAAGCTGATCGTGTACGGGACAAACCCCTCGGCCTTGGCGATGGCCAACACCGTCGTCGAATCGAGCCCGCCGCTTGAGAGTATGACTGCCTTGTGCCCCATCCCCAAATCCCCCCGAAATCCATCCACCCAACCCGAAACAGTTTAAAGTGGCGTCAAGCGATTCTCACGAAAAAAGTAGGGGCGGCACGCAAATCGCACAAACCGCTCAATCCGAAACATAAGCATATAATTATAAATTTGTATTGTCGCATTTTCCAAGTTGGCCTATTATTAATCCAGATCAACGTAGTTCTCCGGCGCGGAATCAATCGTTTTTTGTTTCAAGGCTCCGCGCCTCATCCAAGTGCAATTTTGATTTCAAGGATGCACAGATGATGAACTCCGTGAAGCGATTTTTCCTAATTTACCTTCTCGCGGTATTTGGCTTGTTCGTGGGGCCAGGAAAATGTGCCGACTTGCAGTTGATCGGCCAGATCGGCGGCAAGACCGCCTGCCATGCGCAGGAAGGTGATCTGCTGCTCGTGGCCGTCGGGTCGTACGTCAAGGTGATCGACATATCGGATCCCGCGAAGCCGGTCGAGCTCTCGACATTCAACGCGCCGATGGTCATCAACGAAATGAAAATCCGGAACCGCATGGCTTACCTCGCGACGGGCGAATACGGATACGGCTCGGCGTTCGTGATTTTCGATCTTTCCGATCCGCGCAGCCCGGTCAAACGCGGGGTTTATCAGGTGCCTTCCGGACAGTATAAGCAATTCGGAATCAGCGGCTCGATCGTGTTCGTTACCGAGGTCATGGATTTCGGGTCCGGCGTTTTCGCCTTGAACGTCAGCGATCCCGATCACCCGGTCAGGATCGGGAACATCATGAATTTGCCCGGTTACTATTCTCGCTACGCTGTCGAGGGATCGCGGTTATACGTGATGAGCGGGCGTGTCTATATCTTCGACCTCGCCGTGGACCCGATGCACCCCGTCGGCGTCTGCGACGCTCCCGCGAGCTACACGCTCAATCTCGCGGTCGAAAACGGCATGGCGTATTTCGCGTGCCGCACGAACGGGGTGCGAATCATGGACCTCAACGACCCGGCCAACCCGAAAGTTGTGGGCAGCCATCCCGCTGCCGGTGACGCGGAAGATATCGCCGTTTCGGCCGGGGTGGTCTATGTCACCCAGCCCACGAGCGGCGTGCTGGTGATCGATGCAACCGAACCGACGGCTCCCATTCTGCGAACGACGTGCACAACAACGGCCGTCCCGAAAATGATCTCCGTATCGGGCTCGGCGGCCGCGGTCCTGAACGATTTCGGCGTCGATATACTCGATGTGGCCGACCCGCTGGCGCCGCAAGCGACCGGATCCTATACGCCGCCGCTGTTGCGGGTCAGCACGGAGTTCAACGACTTCCACATCGCGGACAACAAGGCTTACGTTTCAACCGAAAGCAACGGCATCCGCGTCGCGGACGTAAGCGACCCGACCTCGCCCGGCCTGATCGCCTCATATTTTGTGGACGAAAACGGCTCGTTCGCCAACATGCACCCGCAGGGCGGCCTGCTGTTCACGAACGGCGATCGCTCGTTCAGGATCTATGACATGAACCACCTTGTCTTCCACGACCCGATCGGCAGTTGCCTGCTCCCCTACTCGATTCTGGATTTTAAAATAAGCGGCCCGTTCGTCTATTTCGCCGACTGGGTGGGCGGGCTTCAAATCGTCGATTGCAGCGTCACGACGCACCCGCTCGTGCGCTCGCATCTGATCACGCAATTCGAAATGCCGCAATGCGTGGCTCTCTCGGGCGATCATGTCTATCTCGCGGGCGGTCTGGCCATGAACGAACCATGGGAGGGCCGCTTGCGGATCGTGTACGTCAAGGACATCGACGAGCCCGTCGAACGCGGGTATTTCAATTTCAGAACGAGAGTGATGGGCCTTGAAGTGCGGGATGAAATCGCCTACGTCTCCTGGGGCGATCGCATCTCCATACTCAACGTGCACGACCCTTACTACCCCGAACAGATTGGGATCCTCACAATTCATGCCCCCAGAAAAATAGCGCTCCAAGGCCGCTATCTCTACGTATTGTGCATGAACGGCGTAACGGTAGTGGACGTCAGCGACCCCGCGCATCCGGCCGTCGCGGCGACGTTCGAGGCCCCTTACTCCGCAACCGACATCGCCGTCGCCCGCGAGCTGATCTACGTCCTGGACCGCCTGCGCGGGCTCTACATCCTGCGTGCGCCCGGCCTGCCAAGCCGGGTTCGCGCCGAAAACTATCTACTTTATGAATGACGGATAGCGGCTTTCGGGATTGGTCCGATTGTCGGGCTTCTGCAACGTTCGCAAAGACCAAGGCAATTCATGCTGCGGCTCATGTTATCTCCGTTCGATACGCGCCACTCAAGGCTAAATTTTAATGTGAGGTGAGCATGATGAGTTCAAGCCGAATGCTTCCACTTCTCGCGGTATTTTTTTTGGCGATTCTGGGAACGGGGGCTGGGAAATGCGCGGATTTGCAGTTGATCGGCCAGATCGGCGGGCACATCGACTGCCAGGCGCTCGAGGGCAACATCCTGCTGACCGGCATCGGGTCGTACGTCAAGGTGATCGACATATCGGATCCCGCGAAGCCGGTCGAACTTTCGACGTTCAACGCGCCGATGGTCATCAACGACATGAAACTACTCAATCGCATGGCTTACCTTGCGACGGGCGCCTACGGATCCAGCTCGGCGTTCTTGATTTTCGATCTATCGGATCCGCGAAATCCTGTTAAACGCGGGGTTTATAAGCCCTTTCCTGCCGGGTATTATGCTCGAATTGGAATCAGCGGCTCGACCGTCTTTGTTACCGAGGTCATGGATTTCGGGTCCGGCGTTTTCGCCTTGAACGTCAGCGATCCCGATCATCCCGTCGAGATTGGAGAAACATTGAATCTGGGTTACAATTTCAGTCCGCGTATTGCCGCTGATGCGACCAGGTTGTATGTGTACAATGGTCACGTCCTGATCTTCGATTTCGCGAATGATTTATCAAATCCGATCGCAACCTTCGATGTGCCGGCCACACAGACGCTTAACCTGACCGTCGTGAACGGATTTGCATATTTCGCGTGCGGGCCAAACGGCATGCACATCATGGATGTGAACGATCCGGCCCATCCGAAAAAAGTGGGCAGCCACCCGGCGGGCGGTTATGCCCAGGACATAGCCGTTTCGGCGGGGATGGCCTACGTGACCAATCCCACCAGCGGCGTGCTGATCATCGATGCGACCGAGCCGACGGCTCCGATGCTGCGATCCACCTGCGCGACAACCACTCCCAAGATGACCTCCGTTTCAGGGACAACGGCCGCGGTCTTCAACGACGACGCGGTGAACATTCTTGACGTTTCCGATCCGGACCAGCCGCGAATTGCCGGGACGTATGCGCCGCCGCTGCTGCGGGCCAGCACGGATTTCAATGACTTCCACGTCTCAGGCAACACGGCATACGTTTCGACGACGAGCAACGGGATCCGGGTCGTGGACGTGAGCGACCCGACCTCGCCCGGCCTGAAAGCTTCCTATTTCGTGAAAGAGAACGGCTCGTTCGCCAACATGTACCCAGAGGGCGGAATGCTTTTCACGAACGCCGATCGCTCATTCATGATCTACGACCTCGACCACCTTGTCTTCCACGACCCGATCGGCCATTGCCTGCTGCCTCAAATGATTATGGAATTGAAAATCAACGGCTCGTACTTTTACGCGGCGGATTGGACGAGCGGGCTTCAAATCATCGATTGCAGCGTCACGACCCACCCCGTCGTGCGCGCGCAGCTAATCACGCAATTCGAAATGCCGCAAAGCGTGGCTCTCTCGGGGGATTATGTCTATCTGGCGTGCGGTCTGAGTTCGAACGGCCCGGCTGGGCGCATGAGGATCATCGATGTGAAGGACATCGATCACCCCGTCAACCGCGGATTTTTCAATTACCAATTGCGAGCGAAAAGCATTTGTGTGAGGGATGAGCTCGCCTATGTTGCATGGTTTGAGGGATTGTCCATCCTCGACGTGCATAACCCGGACAATCCCGTCCAGGTGGGGGCCCTTCCCATCATGCACCTCAATAAAATGACGATCCAGGGCCGGTGTGTCTTCGTGTGCGGGATGACGGGCGTCACCGTCGTTGACATCAGCGATCCGGCGCATCCGGCCGTGGCGGCGACGTTCGAGGCCTATGACACCGCATGCGACATCGCCGTCGCCGGCGAGCTGATCTATGTCCTGGACCGCCTGCGCGGGCTCTACATCCTGCGCGCGCCCGGCCTGCCAAGCCGGGTGCGAAATTACCAGTTTTACGAATAAAGCGACCGGATTCTTTCAATCATTACCGGTCTGGCGCGGGTCGAGGGCGGCGCGGAGGGATTCGCCGAGGGTCTGGAAGAGAAACATCGTGAGGCAGATCGCGGCGGCGGGGAACGCGAGGAGGTGGGGGTGAGAGAGGAGGGCGTCGCGGCCTTCGGAGGCCAGCGTGCCCCACGACGCGTGCGGGATGCTCACGCCCAGGCCGATGAAGCTCAGGAACGATTCGGTGAAGATCGCCTGCGGGATCATGAACGTCGCCGTGACGACAACCACGCCGGTCGTGTTGGGGAGGATGTGACGGCGGAAAATGCGCCAGAATCCGGCACCGAGCGCGCGCGCCGCCTCGACGAATTCGCGGGTTTTCAACTCGGCCACGCGCACGCGGACGACGCGCGCCATTTGCAGCCAATACACCAGGCCCAAAGCGATGAAGATATTCGTCAGCCGCGGGCCCGTCACGACCATGAGCGCGATCACAACCAGCAGCAGCGGGACGGCGTAGAGGAAATCGACGAGGCGCATCAGCGCGGCTTCGACCAGTCCGCCGCGCAGGCCGGCCACGCCGCCGACCGTCACGCCGATGAGCAGGCTCACGAGCGCGCCCATCGCGCCGACCGCGAGCGAGATCCGGCCGCCATACAGCACGCGCGTCAGGAGGTCGCGGCCGAGCGCGTCGGAGCCCATCCAGTGCCGCGCGCTCGGCGGCGCATACGTGTGGTAGAGATCCTGCTCGCTTTCGGTGTACGGGCTCAGCCACGGCCCGACGATGGCAATAATGGTAATGAGCATCAACCCGATGAACGCAAACCAGAACGCGCGGTCGCGGCGCATGCGCAGCCACCAGCGCGGCGCGCCACCGACCGGCCTGATCTGTGTCGGCGCCATCGTCATGGGCGGCGCGTCCTCGGGTCGAGCCAGCGCGCAACCCCGTCTGAGATGAGATTAAAACTGACCAGCAGCACGGTGTAAAAGACCGTCAGGCCCATGATCATCGGGTAGTTGCGGTTGCTGATCGAATACACGAAATCGCGGCCGAGGCCCGGGATGTCGAAAATGAGCTCCACGACGAACGAGCCAGTCATGACGGCGGCGGCCTGCGGCCCGAGGAACGCCAGCACGGGCGCAAGGATGTGCCGCAGCGCGTGCACGGCGACGATCCGCCACGGCGCGACGCCCTTGGCGCGCGCGGTGCGCAAGAAATCACTTCGCAGCACTTCCGAAAGCTCGCTGCGGATCAAGCGTGCGAGATACGCGGTCGGCAGCGCGGACAGCGAAATCGCCGGCAACACCGCCGACGCCGCGCCATACCACCCCGACCCGGGAAATAATCTTAATTTTAATGAGAATACATATAATAATAACGAAGCCAGGATGAACGACGGGATCGCGACGCCCGCCGATGCGGCGGTGGCATTGATCCGGTCGGGCCAGCCGCCGGGCTTGAGCGCGGCGGCAATTCCCAATGGAAATGCCAATGTTAATGAAATTGCCAACGCGATGACGCCGAGCACCGCCGAAACCGGGAACCGCTGCGCAATGACCTCGCCGACGGTCACGCCCGGCTGATCGTACGACGGCCCGAACCGGCCCGTTGCCGCCGCGCCGAGGTAGCGCGCGTATTGTTTCCACGCCGGCTCGTCGAGGTGGTAGTAGTGCTCGATCGCCTGCTGGACGGCGGCGGGGATTTTGCGGTCGCGGCTGAACGGCCCGCCGGGCGTCATGCGCATCAGGATGAAGGTGGCGGTCGCGACGGCCCACGCGACGACGATCACGATCGCCGCCGACCGCGCAAGCATTGCCAAGATCCGCAAACAAGCCGACATGGAATAATGAGACCTATAAGACCTATGGGACCTGTAAGACCTATGTCATGCTCAAATTGTAAACAGCTTATCGCTTTTCGCGCAACCAGTCATCGAGGGCCTTCCGTCAAACTTCTTGATGGAAGAAACGAACGGTTTTTATTCATCGGTCATCGTTTGGCATCCATCATTCCAGTTGACGGTTGGGATCAAATCGCCTATGAAAAATACAGGGCCGCATCCATCGCGATGTCCGCGTTGCGTTTGTTTATGTGCGGTGGTGCGCCGTGGAAGTTTGACAGGAGTTTCGTGCCGGCCATGGGATACCGCGATTATTCCGAAATACCAATGGAACTGTTCACGCGCCTCTCCGATCCCGTTCACATCAACGACGACCAACTGCGCCGCCGCCTGAAACAGGGTCAGGGCGAACCGATTTACCGCCTCGAGCAACTTGAGCGCATTTACAACGACATGGCGCTCGAGCCGCTCGTCAAGCTCGAGTTCGATCGATTCCATACGCTCCGCAAACATCACCAGCCGCGCTGACGCGCCGAAGCCTCCCCGAGGGGCAGCCCCGATGCGAATCAAAGTCGTTGCGGCCGTCCTGTTCGTCGCGCTCGCGTGGATCGGTTATTACAGCTACACCGATTCCCACCGCAAGATCGTGAACTACCCTCCCCCAGCCACCGGACCGATCGTCGCACTCGGCGACAGCCTGACGTTCGGCACCGGCGCCGATAGCGCGACGTGCTACCCGACCGTCCTCGGCAAGATGATCGGCCGGCCGATCGTCAACAAGGGCGTTCCCGGCGACAAGATCGCCGACGCGGCGGCGCGGCTCGACCGCGACGTGCTCAAGCTCAAACCGTCCATCGTGATCGTGTTCCTCGGAGGCAACGACGTCCTGCAGCAGTTGCCGCTCGACCGGAGCTTTCAGGACCTGGAGCGCATCGTGCGGCGCATCCAGGAGAAGGGGGCGATGGTGGTGCTGGTCGGCATTCGCGCCCTCTCGCCGATCGGCGGCCTGGGCGCGCGCTACCATGCGCTGGCCCGCGAGACCGGCTGCGTGTATATCGACGACGCCCTCGACGACATCCTTACGGACGTCGCGCTGCGCCACGACCAGATCCACCCCAACGCCAAGGGCTACCACATCGTCGCCGAACGCATCGCCGCCGCGATGAAGCCATACCTGAAATAAATTCAGGGAGCGTTCCGGGATTGCGTCTTTTGCCCTTTTGCGCTTTTGCGCGATCTCTTTTCTCTTCCCCCGCTTGACCTGCGCTGGGCAAACGCGCTAAACTCAATTGTTCGTTGATGTAAATTCGAGTTCTTTCGCGCGCAGCGTTTGATTGTTCGCACATGTCACGTTCGGGGCGGCGGCGGCCGCACCGGCAGGGGTCTGTGTATCCAACCCGGCCCCGAGTCCCCGATGGAGCCCGCGCATCATGGCCAACCAAGTCACCCTGCTCCACATCGACGTTCCGATGACCGAGCCGTTCCGCACCAGCTCGGGCTCAATCTCGAGCAAACAAGCCGTCATCGTGATGATCGAGCGCGAAGGCATCCGTGCGTTCGGCGAGGCCTCGCCGATGACGGGGCTGTTTCACTCGGCCATCACGGCCCAGGTCACGTGGGAATTCCTTGTCGATTACGCGATCGACGAGCTGATTCGCGACCGCCGCATGCGGCCGCAGTTCGTGGCCGACCAGTTCGCCCGCCACGCCTCGCAGACGTTCGGCTGGGCCGGGATCGAGGGCGCGCTGTGGGACCTGGCGGTGCAGGAGGAAGACACGGGTTTCCTCGAGCGGCTGGAGCTCGAGGCGCGGCCGCTGGAGACGGGGCTTGCGCTGGGAATTTACCCGTCGATCAACGAGTTGGTCCGCTCGTGCCGGCACTGGATGAAATCCGGCTACCGGCGGATCAAGATCAAGATTGAACCGGGGTGGGACATCGAGCCGGCGCGCGCCATGCGCGCCGAATTCGGCGACATCCCGCTCGTCGTCGATGCCAACTGCGCCTACGGCAACGAACACCTCGAAGTCTTCGACGAGCTCGACAAATTCGGGCTGGTCATGATCGAGCAGCCGCTGGGCGTGACGGACTACCCGGGCCACAAGAAGCTGCAGGAACGGATCAAGACGCCAATCTGCTTCGACGAGAGCGCCACCGAATGGCAACGCGTCGAATCGGCGATCGCCATGGACGCCTGCCGGATCGTGAACATCAAGATCCAGCGGCTCGGCGGGCTGATGCCGGCGCGGCGCATGATCGAGCGCTGCAACGCGCAGGATATCCCGACGTGGATCGGCACAATGCCGGAGCTTGGCATCGGCGCGCTGCACGGGCTGTATCTGGCGATGCACCCGCTGTGCACGATGCCGACCGACATTCAGGCCAGCAGCCGCTGGTTCGCCGAGGACATCATCGATCCGCCGATCGAGGTCAAGGACGGCATGATCGAAATCCCCGAGGCGCACCTCCGCCGGCCGCAGGTCAACCTCGACGCAATCGACCGGTTCACGAAAAACGCCAGAAGCTTCAAATTCTGAGCCCCGACCGTATTTCGTTGTCAAATACCCATGATCATCTAAAATATGGGTGCCGGCGCAGGACGGCCTTTGCGAGAGCTTTCGGTCAAGTCGATATAGATGACGGAAAATAATTCGCCGAATGAAACGCAGGTGGCCGCCAGCCGCCGCATCATGCCCTTGATCGCGATGGCGGCCCTGGGGCTTTCGCTCTGGTCGTGGTCGGGCGGGCTGTGGGACATCTGGTCGCGCGCCGACGCGAGGTGGATCCAATGGCTGCGCGACATGGTCGCCAACAACCACTGGTCGCCGCGCGGGCATTGGCCGCTCTCGAACTGGACCTACGAACTCATCCTGGTCCTCAATCACAATGTCGTGGATGCATGGTTGCTGAGGCTGCCGTCGGTGGTTTTCGGCGTGATCGCGCTCATGCTGACATACCGGATCGGCTGCGTGTTGTTCGGCGCGGGGGCGGGATGGCTTGCCGCGCTGATCTTCGCCGCGACGGCCGCGCTGGTCGGGGTCGTCCCGGCGCTGAACCCCGGGATGATGATGACGGCGTGGATCATGCTGGCGCTGGACACGTGGTTCCAGCGGCCGGCGGGCCGGATCGGACGGGGGCGCATCGCCGCAATCGTCGTATTGACGCTGCTCGGTCTTTTGACGGCCGGCTGGTGCGCGCCGCTGGTTGTGCTGGCCGTGATCGGCGCGGACTTGTATTGGGATCGCAAGCCGTGGCTGCCTGCGATCTGGGTGGTGGCCGCGATCATCGCCTCGATCGACACGCGCTACTGGGCGGCGGCGCTGACGGCGCTCGTCCCGCCGATGGCGATCATGCTGGGCGCGCTTGCGAATCATGTGAACGCGAAAAAACTGCCGGCGGAAGCCGGCAGGACGATCGGCGCGGCGGGCGTCATCGCCTCGATTACGATTCTTGCCGGCGGCCTGATCATGTTCCAGGAGCCGGACTGGTTCTGGACGCGCGGGTTTTTCATCATGCGCCCGGGGCTTTTCCTGCTCCTCGTCTTCATCATCCTCCTGTTTATTTTCAGCATCGTGATCATCGTGAAGCCGCGCACGCCGATCGTGATCGGATCCGCAATCGCGCTCCTGACGATGGCGAACGTGGTCGTGCTGGGCGGACTCAAGCCGGCGATGAATCCGGCGCGCACGGCCGCGAATATTTCGGACCTGATCGAGCACTACATGCCGGAGAATGATGCCGTCGTCGGCGTAATCGGCAAGGCCAACGACCCGCGTTACCATGTGCATGGCCGTTATCGCGTGAAGGAACTTCCGGCCAAGGAATCCAAATTCCAGCAGGTCAAGCGCATGCCGGCGATCTTGATCGGCCGCAAGGATGAAGTCCACAAGATGTCGGCGGCGTTTCGCGCGGCCGGCTATACGCCCGCCAAGACAATCGACGGGCTCGGCCGGCGGCTGACCGTCCTGCAACGCAGCACGCTGGAGGTGAAATGCGACCCGTTCGTCCGGCTCATCGCCCTCGGCGACACGGGCACGGGCAACAATCACCAGTATCGCATCGGCGAGCAAATGGCCCGGCAATGCGACCGGTTCGGCAACGTGTCGGCGTGCCTGCTGCTGGGCGACAATATTTATGAGAACGACGAACTCGAGGCCGGCCTGGAAAAGCGCTTCCTCAAGCCGTTCGATCCGCTGATCCGCCGCAAGATCCCGTTCTACGCGGCTCTCGGCAACCACGACTATTCGGTGATTGACAAAGCGCGATTCGAAATGAACTTGCCATGGTTCAACATGGGCGGCCACAACTATTATGCGCAGACGTTCGGCAACGGGCTGGTGACGGTGTTCTTCCTCGATTGCGAGACGATCAAGAACGATCCGACCCAGTTCTTGTGGCTCGAGAACGAGCTGCGCAACTGCCGCTCGAAGTGGAAGGTGCTGATCAATCACATCCCCATGGTCGCGTCCAACGTCCTGCACGCGGACAATCCGGACACGTTCGACCTGCTCGACAAGCTGATGCTCAATGGCGGGGTCGATATGGTCCTGAGCGGGCACAATCATCTTTACGAACGGCGGCGGCTGCTGGATGGGATTCAGTATGTGACGATCGGCTCGGGCGGGCACGTCAGCGACGATTTCGAATTCCCACCCGACAAGAACCGCGCCGTCGGCTACAACAAGGCCTGCTGTTTCTCATGGATGGAGATCACGCCCGACGCGATCCACTTCCAGGTGCGCAACGAGACGGGAATGCTCGTTGATGAATTCCGACTGAGCCGCGGCGTGGACGGCCGGGTCCAGGTGGCCGACATCCCGGTGGCACAGCAGGGATTGCCGCCGGCACCCCAGGCGAACGCCGCCGCCGAAAACAAATCCATGCCGCCCTCGCCCGCACGTTGACATCTCGATGATGCACGGCTAAATTCATACCGAAGCCCGCGAGGCGCCATCCGCGCCACGGATCAGGTTGAAAGCGAGGTTGATGCCATGTCCGAGGTTCTGTTCAAGGAAGCCCAGGCCAAGATGCGCAAGGCGCTCGAGGTGGTCGATCACGAAATGGGAGCGCTGCGCACGGGCCGCGCCAACACCCATATGCTCGACGGGATCGAAGTCAACGTCTATGGAAACATGATGCCGATCAACCAGATTGCGACGGTCAACACTCCCGACGCCACGTCCATCGCGATCCAGCCGTGGGACAAAAATAATCTCGGGCCGATCGAGAAGGCGATCCTGCAGGCCAACATCGGCATTACGCCGAGCAATGACGGCAAGCTCGTGCGGCTGAACATCCCGCCGCTTACCCAGGAAACGCGCAAGGATATGGTCAAGCGCGCCCACCACATCGCCGAGGAAGGGCGCGTGGCCGTCCGCAACGTGCGCCGGCATTACAACGACGAAATCAAGAAACAGGAAAAAGACCACAAGATCACCGAGGACGACCGCGACAAGTTCATCGAGCGAGTCCAGAAGCTGACCGACGACAGCATCCTCGAAATCGACAAGCACCTGAAGGCCAAGGAAGACGAAATCATGAAGGTCTGATTTCGTGAATCGTAAATCGTGGATCGTGCATCGTGAAATCTGAATCGTGAACAGGCGCCCGGAAATCCGGGCGCTTTTCTTTTTGCGGACTCCGAAAATTGACAAATAACAAATGCCGGGACCACCATTGAATGAACACGTAAAGATAATCTGCGGAGGGGAATCATGGGCAGATACCTGGTCATTCTCGCGGCCCTGGGGTTGATCCTGATGGCACGGACGGCGGGGGCGCATTGCGACACGATGGATGGGCCGGTCGTTCGCGACGCGCAAACCGCGTTGAAAAACGGCGACATTACGCCGGTCCTGAAATGGATTCGCACTGCGGATGAAAAAGAAATCCGCGAAATGTTCCGAAAAACCTTGATCGTGCGGACCAGGGGCGACGATGCGCGCGAACTGGCCGACATGTATTTCTTCGAGACGCTCGTGCGCGTCCATCGGGCGGGCGAAGGCGAACCCTACACCGGGCTCAAGCCGGCCGGATCCGAAGTCGAGCCGGGAATCAAAGCCGCCGATGACGCGATCGACAAAGGCTCGGTGGACGAGCTGATTGAAACTATTACGCGGACGGTCACGCGCGCCATACGCGAAGGTTTCAACAAAGTCGAAGCCGCGAAGGCGCACAAGGATGAAAACGTTGCCGCCGGCCGCAAGTTCGTCGCGGCATATGTGAGTTTCATCCATTTTGTCGAAGGGATTCACGCCGCGACGGCCAGCGCCCCGGCGGGCGAAAAGCATCAGCATTAACGCCGGCAACTGCGCATTTTTTTCTCAGGAAGTCCTGCGTCTATTCCCCATGGCGATCCAGTCATTTCACCGACGGCATTCAGGGAAATGTCCCGATAAACATCGGCGTGGCCGGATTTAAAATGGGGCGTTGTGGAGTGATTCGTCAGACGAAGGAGGCGAACGGCTACCATGGATACCAAGGACATGAACACGCCCAAGAAGGTTTTGGACGGAATCAACTTCATTCTGGGACTGTGGCTGATCATTGCGCCATGGGCGCTGAAGACCACGCTCAACCCCGTCAGCACGTGGACGGCCGTCATCATCGGCATCTGCGTGGTGATCGTGTCGGCCTGGGGAATGGCCCAGACCTTCAGCAAGATGTCGGAGTGGCTGAACGTCATTCTCGGCGCGTTGTTCTTCATTTCCCCGTGGGTGCTGGGATTCGCGTCGATCTCGGCCGCGTGGAATGCGTGGATCCTCGGCGCGGCCATCGTGATCCTGGCGTTGATCGCAACGGTGACGATGGGCAGATACGTGACGCGATGAAGCGTGATGGGTGAAAAAAGGGTGGAGAGCATTTAATTTTCGCTCTTCACCCTTCACACTTCCCCGATGTTCATGGCATCGTGATGCCATGAGCGCGGATCACGCTGCCTACCCACGAAAACCCTCGCCGGCGCGAACCGAAGGCCCCGGAGCGCTCAGCTATGCCCGCGTGGCGCTCAACCGGCCATTGGATCCGCTGACATACTACATTCCCGAATCGCTCAGCGATCAGCTGCGCGTGGGCGCGCTGGTGGAGGTCCCGTTGCGCAACGAGACCGCCGCGGGCGTGATCGTCGATATCGTCGATGAGCCCGGGACGAAGCATCAGCTCAAGCCGGTCGCGCGCAGGTTGTCGGCCGATTTTTCGATCGAGAATTCGCTGATCGAACTGGGCCGGTGGCTGTCGGAATATTATTTCTGCTCGCTCGGCGAGGCGCTGGCATGCATGTCGTTCATCGGGCTGAACGACCTGTCGAGCCGCACGCGCACGGCGGTGACGCTCGCCGATCCCGAGCATTGGCTGTCGGTCTCGCGCGAGGCCGCGCCTGATGGCAAAAAAGTCACAGCCACGCAGCAGAAAGTGATCGCGGCGCTTTTGGCCGAAACCAACCGCCCGCAGACGCCGCGCGAGCTGGCCGAGGCCGCCGGCGTCAGCGAGGCCGTCCCGCGCCTCATGCTCGAGCACGACTGGCTGATCGCGACCGAGGAAGAAATCCTGAGGCTCGATGATTACCCCCTTCACGACGATGGCGATCCCCGCCCGCTGAAACTCACCGACACGCAGGCCGAAGTCTTGAAGGAACTCCTCGATCCATTGCACGCGGGCAGGTATCAGACCTTCCTGCTGCACGGCGTGACCGGCAGCGGCAAGACCGAGCTTTATTTGCGCGTCATCGAGGACGCGCTGAAGATCGGCCGCACGGCGATCGTGCTCGTGCCGGAGATCGCGCTCACACCCCAGACCGTCCAATCCTTCCGGCGGCGGCTCGGCTCGACGGTCGGCGTCTATCATAGCCGGCTGTCGCTCGGGCAGAAGTTCGACCTCTGGAAGAGGATCAAAACCGACGAGGTGCGCGTCGTGATCGGCGCGCGATCGGCGCTGTTCGCGCCGCTCCCCTCGCTCGGCGCGATCATCGTCGATGAGGAACACGAATCGACCTACAAGCAGGGCGAAACGCCGCGCTACCACGCGCGCGACGTGGCGGTCATGCGCGGCTCGCGCGAGAACGCGGTCGTGATCCTGGGTTCGGCGACGCCGTCGGCCGAGTCGCTGCACAACGCGCGCGAGGGCAAATACAAGTGGCTGCGCCTGCCCGAGCGCATTGGGCCGCACGCGCCGCCGGTCATGAACGTGATCGACATGAAGCGCCACTGGCGCCAGGGCCAGATCGAGTCCGCCGGCGAATCAATGCTCTCGCCGCCGCTGCGCGACGCGATCGCGAAGCGATTGGAAGTCGGCGAACAGGTGATGCTGCTGCTCAACCGCCGCGGCTTCGCCAACCAGATCCTGTGCATGGCGTGCGGCAAATTGCGCATGTGCCCCGACTGCGACGTGCCGATGACGTATCACAAGACCGTCAACCGGCTGATGTGCCACTGGTGCGGCTACAAGACGGAGCTTCCGAAGGTCTGCCCCGAGTGCGGCGCCGAGGAGATCAAGAATCTCGGCATGGGCACGCAGCGCATTGAGGAAGTGCTCGCCGAGCTTTACCCGCAGGCGCGCATCCAACGCATCGACACCGACTCCATGCGGCGGCAGGGTGCGTTCAGCGCGGCGTGGGAGAAAATCAACAGGCACGAAATCGACATCATCCTCGGCACGCAGATGATCGCCAAGGGCCTGCACCTCGAGCAGGTCACGCTGGTCGGCGTGATCCTCGCCGACTTCGCGCTCTTTATGCCGGATTTCAGGTCGGCCGAGCGGACATACTCGTTGCTCACGCAGATGGCCGGCCGCGCGGGCCGCGGATCGATCCCGGGCGAAGTCATCGTGCAGTCGTTCATGCCGCAGCACTATGCAATCGACACGGCCGCGCGGCTCGCCGAAGAAGCCTTTTACGAACGGGAACTCAAATACCGGCGCATGCTGCGGTTTCCGCCGTTCGGCAAGCTCGTCGCGATCACGGTCAGCGGGACCGACCCGGAATTCGTGCGCGACATGGCATTCCGGTTCGGCGGCCTGCTGAAGCCGCTGACGTATCGGCCGGATTACCACGGCATCCGCGTGCTGGGCCCGACGCCCGCGCCGCTTGGCAAGCTCGAAGGGCAGTGGCGCTGGCGTCTGCTTGCGCGCGGCGAGCGCCCCGGCCCGCTGCACGCCCTCGTGCGCGAGGGCCTTGCCCAATTCAACAAAGCCCCCAACCGCGCGCGGATTCACCTGACGATCGACGCCGACCCGTTTGACTTGATGTAACAGGTAGGTCGGGTCTTCGACCCGACTCCCGAAGTGTCGGGTCGAAGACCCGACCTACCATTGACTTCGCGTTCGAATCAGCTAGACTCAGATGTTACACCTGCCGCGGGGATGCTGCGGGTATGCCATACAGGACTACGAACATGACCGACCAGCCGACCGACCAGACTCCACAGACACCCGAAGAAGCCCGCGCCGCTGAGGACCGGCTCGTTCGCGAGCGCCGCGACAAGGCCGAACGCATGCGCGCCGACGGCATCGATCTCTACGTGCACCGCTTCATCGCGAAGAACCACGCGGCCGAGCTGCACGAGAAATATCCCGACGACAAGATGGAGACCGAGCAGATCGACGAGCAGGAAGTCTTCACGGTCGCGGGTCGCGTGATGCTCGTGCGCTCGTTCGGCAAGGCGGGGTTCATCACGCTCGACGACGAGACGGGCCGCATCCAGGTCTATGTCAAGAGCGGCGTCACCGACGAGGCCGGCTTCAACCTGTTCAAGAAGTGGCTTGACGCGGGCGACATCGTCGGCGCGACCGGCACGCTGTTCCGCACGAAGACCAAGGAGCTCACGATCCACGCGACGGAGCTCAAGCTGCTCACCAAGTCGATGCGGCCACTGCCCGAGAAGTGGCACGGACTCAAGGACGTCGAGCAGCGTTACCGCCGGCGCTACGTCGATCTCATCACCAACCCCGACGTGCGCGAAACGTTCCGTCTCCGCAGCCGCGCGATCGCGTTCATCCGGCGCTTCCTCGACCAGCGCGGCTACATGGAAGTCGAGACGCCGATGATGCAGGCGATCTACGGCGGCGCCGCGGCCAAGCCGTTCGTCACGCACCACAACGCGCTCGACATGGACCTTTACCTGCGCATCGCGCCGGAGCTGTTCCTCAAGCGTCTCATCGCCGGCGGCTACGAGCGCGTCTATGAAATCAACCGCAACTTCCGCAACGAGGGCGTCTCGACGCGGCACAACCCCGAGTTCACGATGCTCGAGCTCTACACGGCCGGCTGGAACTACCAGGACACGATGACGCTGACCGAAGAGCTGATCCGTGGCGCGGCGCAGGAAGTCCTCGGAAAGACGACGGTCCCGTTCAACGGCCATGAAATCGATCTTGGCTCGCCGTTCCGCCGGCTGCGCATCCTCGACGCGATCGCCGAACTGCTCGGGCTTGGCAGCAACCACAAACTCAAGTGGGGCCTCAAGAAGGAAGAGCTCTACGCGATTTTGCGCGAAAAATACGGCAAATACGGGGAGATTGGCGAGGGCGAGCCGTTCACCGTCAAGGGCGAAGGGTTCAACCCGGAACAGGAATACGGCCACACCGTGGCGGCGTGCTTCACGATCATCTCGAACCCGGCTTCGTCCGACGAATGCCTGATCAACATCTTCGAGACGTTCATCGAGTCCACGCTCGCGCAGCCGACGTTCATCATGGATTACCCGAAGAGCCTGTGCCCGCTGACCAAGTCGAGCGCGGCGGACCCGGCGATGGCCGAGCGCTTCGAGATGTTCATCGGCGGGCTCGAGATGGCCAACGCCTACAGCGAGCTCAACGACCCCGACGAGCAGCAGGCGCGGTTCGAGGACCAGGTCAATCGCCGCAAGGCCGGCGACGAAGAGGCAATGAACGAGGTCGATTACGATTACGTGCGCGCGCTCGAATACGGCATGGCCCCGTGCAGCGGCCTCGGCATCGGCATCGACCGCCTGATCATGCTGCTCACCAACAGCGCCTCGATCCGCGACGTCATCCTCTTCCCGCTCATGCGGCCGGAGAAGTGATTTGTGAAACGTGAATCGTGGATCGTGGATCGTGAAACCAGTTGCCCGCCGAGCGGGCGGTAATATGAGAAGATTATTCTTTAAACTTCGCGCGCGTTGGCTTTGGGTCATTGGGCATGTTTTGGCGGTGATTGCGGTTATTCTGATCGTGCTGGGGTGCATCGTGTTTCCGATGCCGGGAAAATCCTTTCGCGGTCCTTTGCCGGCGTTGACGGCCGATCAGCAAGCGCTTTCCGGCGCGCTGGAACGGCATGTGCGCGTGCTCGCGGAGGAAATCGGCGAACGCTCCATGGACCGCTTCGACCGGCTCGAACTCGCGGCCGATTACGTTTCGGCGCAATTTGCCGCGACGGGAATTCAGCCGAAATCGCTGTCGTACAATCTCGAAGGCCATCAGCCGCGCAACATTGAGCTCGAATTCCCCGGCGGCGCGAATGCCGGCGAGATCATCGTCGTCGGCGCGCATTACGATTCGGAGTTGGGAACGCCGGGCGCCAACGACAACGCCAGCGGCGTGGCCGCCACGATCGAGCTCGCGCGCATCCTGAAGGACAAACCGCGTGACCGCACGATCCGCCTCGTCGCCTTCGTCAACGAAGAGCCGCCGTGGTTCCAGACGGATGTCATGGGCAGCATGGTGTATGCGAAGGAGTGCCGCAAGAACGGCGACCGGATCGTCGGGATGCTTTCGCTGGAAACGATCGGCTACTACAGCGACGCCGAAGGCAGCCAGAACTACCCGCTCCCGGCGCTCGGCAAAATTTATCCCTCACGTGGCAACTTCATCGGCTTCGTCGGCAACATCGGCTCGCGCGAGCTGGTTCGCAATTGCGTCGGGGCGTTCCGCGCCAACGCACAGTTCCCGTGCGAAGGGATCGCAGCGCCTGAGGCGCTCGACATTGGACTTTCTGATCATTGGAGCTTCTGGCAGGCGGGTTACCAGGCGCTGATGATCACCGACACCGCGCCGTACCGCTATCCGCACTATCATTCCGCACAAGACACGCCCGATAAAATCGATTATGATCGAATGGCGCGTGTGGTGGCGGGTGTTGCCTCCGTGGTCGAAGATCTGTCCAAGGCGAAACGGACCGGAACCGGCGAATGATCTCAAGATTCCTCATGAAACACTTCGATTGGTTTGTGGCGTGGCGCTATTTGTTTTCGCGCCAGCGCAAGGTGCTCGTGTCGGTCATCACACTCATCTCGATCGCGGGCGTGGCCGTCGGCGTGGCCGCGCTGATCGTGGTGCGCGGCGTCATGGACGGCGCCGACACGATGATCTTCCGCAAATACGCCGACCTTTACCCGCACGTGCGGATCGTCGATACGCGCGGCGCCGCGCAGCCGGTCGATCAGAAACTTCTCGACGAGCTCAACGCCAACCCGCAGGTCGTGCGCGCCGAACCGGTTTATGAAAAGAAGACGCTCTACCAGCCGGTCGGAACCGCCGGCGAAAGCATCCGTCTCATCAACCTGATCGGGACCGATCGCATCGGCAAGGGCACGCCGTATGTTCTCGACCAGAAAGTAAAGCAGCAGTGGACCCTGCCGCCGGATACGATCGCCGTCGGCGGCACGCTCGCGTTCGACTCGAAAGTCTGGATCGACTCGAAGGTCACGCTGACGGCGCTCAACCCGATTTACACCGCGATCGGCTGGATGTTCAAGCAGACCACGATGCCGGTGAGCATGCTGGTTTCGTCGGGATTTGACGAATATGACGTGTGCACGGCGTTCGTCAGCCGCGAGACGTTCCGCGACCTGTACCGCGTCAAGGGCGGCGCCGATTACATCAACGTCATGCTGAAGGACCCGTTCGCGGCCGACTCGTTCAAGTCCGCGCTCAAGACGCCGCCGCACTTCCGAGTCAGCACGTGGGCCGAGGAAAACCGCGAGATGTTCTCCGCGCTCAAGCTCGAGAAAAAGGCGATGTCGCTGATCCTTGTGCTCGTCGTGATCGTCGCCGCGTTCAACATCATCGGCACGCTGATCCTGATGGTGATCGAAAAAACGCGTGAAATCGGGATTATGAAGGCGATCGGCGCGTCGCCGCGCCTCATCGCGCGCGTATTCCTTCTGGATGGGATTTTGATCGGCCTCATCGGGACGGCGGTCGGACTGGCGATCGGACTGACGCTTTGCGCGACGATTCCGCTCATCAAGCTGCCGATCCCGGCGATCGTCGCGGTCGATCACCTGCCGATCGAGGTCGATCCGGTCGCGGTGGCGATCATCCTGCTGTCTGCGATCGTGATCTGCACGCTGGCCGCCGTGTTCCCGGCGATTCAGGCCGCCAAGCTCAACCCGGTGGAGGCGCTGAGTTACGACTGATGCGCAAATACGAATTCCACCTCGCATTCCGTTACCTGTTTTCGCGCGAGCGGCGCACGCTGGCGTCGGTGATCACGATCATCGCGACGTTTGGCGTGGCGATCGGCGTGGCCGCGCTCATCGCGACGCTTGCGGTGATGGACGGCGCGACGGACCTGCTGTTCGGCCGCATCGCGCAGCTCTTCCCGCACGTGCGCATCCAGCTCATCGAACCCGGCAGCGCCGCCGTGCCCGACGCGAAACTGCTCAAGGACCTCAGCGCCGATCCGCGCGTCGAACTGGCCGTCCCGATCCTGAACAAATTCGGAATCATCCAGCCGGCGCGCGGCCTCGAGAGCGACAAGGAGCCGATCGCCATCTTCGGGCTCGATGCCGGCACGGCCCGGCTGTTCGGCCTCAAGCGCGACAACATCGCAACCAACGAAATCCTTGTCGGCGACGCGCTCGCGCGCAAACTGAACGTCAAGGAAGGCGACACCGTCCAGGTGCTCGCGGTGAACCCGCACAGCGGCGCGACGACTCAGCAGATCAAGGTCGCGAAGCTCAGGATCGTGAGCCTGTTCTCGATGGGCTTCAACGACTTCGACGTGCAGAGCGTGTTCATGAACGGCGACCGGCTGCGCGAGCTCTACCACGGCACGGAACAGTTCGATTACATTCACGTCAAGCTCAAGGAGCCGCTCGGCGCGAAGGCATTCGACGAGCAACTGGTCCTGCCCGACGCGTATCGCTCGTGGGACTGGTCGAACCCGACCTACAGCGAAACGGGCGGTTTCTTCGCGATGCTCACATTCCAGAAATTCCTGCTGTTCGCGCTGCTGCTGCTGATCATCATCGTCGCGGCGTTCAACATTATCGGCACGCTGATCCTGATGGTGAACGACAAGACGCGCGAGATCGGGATCCTGCGCGCGATCGGCGCGCACCAGGGCGCGGTGGCGCGCGTGTTCCTGCTCGACGGCATGCTGGTCGGCGTGGTCGGAACGATCGTCGGCGTGGCGCTCGGCCTGATCGTGTGCGCGATCATCCCGATGATCGGCGTCGAAATGCCGGCGTCCGTTTACAAGTTCAGCTCGGTGCCGGTGAAGATTCACTGGTCGTCGGTCGCGATGGTGGTCGGCGCGGCGCTGCTGATCTGCACGATCGCGTCGCTGCTGCCGGCGCGCCACGCGTCCAAGCTCAAGCCGGTCGAAGCCCTGCGCTACGACTGATCATTCCGGACGCTGAATCCTTGATTCAGGCCCAGAGCGAGGCGCGCCCCGCGGCGTGCGCAATGCGGCTCAGCGGCCCGGCGTTGCCTTGCTTGACGTCGATCCAGCCGCCGGCCGCGCGAATGATCGCGGCGCCGCCGGCCACGTCCCACAGCATGAAGTCTTCCTCGCAATACGCATCAACGCGGCCGCATGCGACATACGCCAGCGCGATCGCCGCCGCGCCGAACATGCGCGTTTTCTTGAACGAGATCAGCAGATTGATATATTCGCGCAGGCTCTCCGGACTGTGATCGCGCTTGATCGGCATCCCGGTGGCCACGATCGCCTTCGAGCGTTCGCCGATTTCCGAGACTTTCATCGGCTTGCCGTTAAGCCACGCGCCCCGCCCGACGATGCCGCTGAACATCTCGTCGCGATTGAAATCGTAAATTACGCCGAGAATCGGTTCGTCGCCGCGCATGAGTCCGATGGACGTGCAGCAGGCCGGGATCTGCCGGCTGAAATTGAGCGTGCCGTCGAGCGGATCGACCACCCAATACAGTCCGTCCACCGTTTCGTTTTGTTCCGTTTCCTCGCTGATGATCGGGTGAGGGCTTTCGGCGCGCAGCATCTTCAGGATGAGCGACTCGGCATCGCGATCGGCCTGCATCTTGATGTCGCGGCCGATCTCGCTCAGCACCACGCGCGCGCCGGCCATCATCTCGCGGAGCAAACCGCCCGCCGCCCGCGCCGCGCGTTCGGCCAGATCGAAGTCCTTCTCCCATTCCGATCCAAGGCTTTCAGTCATTTTAAATATCACTTTCTCAATGATAGTATCTTTTTCAGACTCGTTCATAACCCGCGCGCTGAAAGCGCAAGAAGAATAAAGCCTGGGGCAGAGTGAAGCGCCGCCCCAGGTATGCGTCGCAAATATTTCGGAGCGCTGAAAGCGCGAAAGAAACCGAGTTCATCGCCCATTTCTGTCGCTCTTTCAGAGCTCTTGTTCTTTATACATTCCGTCCTGGGGCGTCGCTCCGCTCTGCCCCAGGCTATTTTCTTGCCGCGCCTTCGGCGCTCCAATCATGCCCGGATCCCTAGCCCACGCTCGGGCTACCGCATCATGTATTCCCTCAACAAGCCATCCCCCACCCCGCTGCGGATGAGGATCAACCTGCTCATGCCGAATTTTCTCATCACCGCCCTGAGGACCAGCGAACCCGAGAGGATCACTTCGGCGCGCGCCTGATCGATCGGATAATATGCGCACATCTGCTCGACGCTCATCCCGCGCAGGCGCCCGATGATCGTGTCCAGTTCGCCGAGTGTCAAGCCGCTTGTATCCTTGCCGGCCATGATGGTGAGCGCGGTGATCGTTCCGCCGGAGCCAATCAGTTCCGTGTCCGGATCGATCGGCGGGTTTCCGATCATGCGGTCAAGCACTTCGCGGATGTTGTCTTCAACCGCGTCGATATCCGCGGCCGAGGGCGGAATCGTCCGGAAAAACATTTCTTTCAACCGCACCGCGCCAATCGGCGTCGAAACCGCGCGTTCTATGCGGCCGCCGCGCGCCTGGATGATTTCCGTCGAGCCGCCGCCGATATCGGCGATCACGCACGGCGCATTCGCATCGGGACGGCATGACAAAACCCCCATGCCGATCAATTGCGCCTCCCTGTCGTCATCGATGATTTCGATATCGATGTTCGCCGCGCGCCGGATGGCTTCGATCAAATCGGCCGTGTTTTGCGCCTCGCGCGCGGCGCTGGTCGTCACGGCGCGATACGCCGTGACCCCGAGCGCGTCCATCTCGCCGCGAATCGAACGGTAAACATCGGCGGCGGCCGAGATCGTTTCCGGCGCGATCCGTCCGGTCGCAAACACGCCTTCGCCGATCCGCATCGGGTAGCGCCGCTCGGCGATCTGCCAGGCTTCGCCCGGCCTCTTCAGTTCCCAGACGCGGTATTTGGTCGCGTTGCTGCCGGCGTCGATCGCCATGAAACGCAGGGGATACTTCGGTTTTGGGTTCATGGCCGCCCCGCCAGACGGCGCAGCGTGGCGAGGTTCATGCGGTCCTCGGTGACGTCGTCGAACTTGGGTGTTTCGAGAATGAACGGGATGTTCGCGAGGCGCGCGTCGCGCAGCAGCGCGGCAAACGGCGCCTCGCCCATCTGGCCCTGGCCGATGTGCTCGTGGCGGTCGCGCCGCGCCCCGGCCGGCGTCTTCGAGTCATTCACGTGAATCACGCGCAGCCACGCGAGGCCGACGATGCGGTCGAACTCGGCGAGCGTCATGCTGACCCCAAGCTCGTTCGCGAACGGGTAGCCCGCGGCGAACATGTGGCACGTGTCGAGGCACACGCCGATCCGGTCCTTGTTCTCGACGGCGGAAACGATCGCCGCGAGATGCTCGAACCGGTAGCCGAGTGTCGTCCCCTGGCCCGCCGTGCTTTCAAGATATATCGCAACAGGATTGTCCGGCGTTCTCGCGAACAACTGGTTGATCCGCTCGGCGACCGTTGCGAGGCCCTGCTCTTCGCCGCTGCCCATGTGCGCGCCGGGATGGAGCACGATTCCCGGAACGCCCAACACCCGCGCGCGTTCGAGCTCGTCCTGCATCGCATCGCAGGACATCTTGGCCAGCCTTGGGTCAGGCGACGCCAGGTTGATCAAATAACTCGAATGCGCGACGGCCGCGGCCATGCCGGACTCGTCGAACGCCTTGCAGAATGCTTCGGCCTCGCCGGGATCATACGGCCGGCCGCGCCACTGGTTGCTGTTCTTGAGGAAGATCTGCATCGCCGTCGCGCCAAGCGCCCGCGCGCGCTCGACCGCCTGCGGCATCCCGCCGGCAATGGATACGTGGCAGCCAAGTGGTGGAAATTGCGTGCTCATCTCGTGCTCGTGCTCGTGCTCGTAATCGTAATCGTAATCGTAATCGCAATCAAAACCATCACGCCCGCTGGTTATTCTCCCCTAACCCATCGAATGCGTGCTCAAGAACAGCTTCGCCTTTCTTCCCCACCGTCTTTCTCTTGCCCGGTTGAATCCATGCGCCGCCGCGGCGTCGTCGATGATCGTTTCGAACTGCTCGCGCGCCTGCTGCTTGCGCCCGGTCAGATGCAAAAGCTCGGCATACTCGTACCGCGCGTCCGAATAACTGAAATTCGCGAGAACCTTTTCGAACGCCGCGAGCGCGTTGTCATTGCGCCCGAGGCCGCGCCACGCGCGCGCGATCGCCGCAGCGCCGGCGCCGTAATCGTATCGCGCATCGCCATCGACCAGCGGCTGAAGGTATTTGAGCGCGCCGTCATAATCATTCATCGCCAGCAGCGTAAGCCCGAGGCCGTATTGCGCCTCCTCCGTCTGCGGATCGCGCTTCAAGGCTTCGCGATACGCGTCGGCTGCCTCTTTCCACCGCCGCTGCGCGCGGTATTCGTCGCCGAGCTTGGCCCAGTGATACGGCCGGTCCATGTGCCGGATCTGCGCCTTCAGCTCGGAAATGCGCCGCCCGCCCATGAACAGCCGGTCCCATCGCCGCCCGATTTCGTATTGCGGCAGCTTGTTGACAAGGAAATAAATGAGCGCGCCGAGGCCGGTGAAGTTCATCAGCAGGATGATGTAAATCCACCAGACGGGGTTGTCGTTGCGAATGCAGTCGATGATCATCCAGACACAAAACGCCAGCACGAGCGCGCCGAAAATGGTCATGTGCGCGGTGGGCAGGTATGGCAAATAGTAGGGCAATGCCGCATTCCTTCCGTCTGTCGCTCGTTGACGCTTCGCGAAGCCATTGCATCATAATCCATTGCGGGAATCGAGCGCGTTATGAGTTTTTAGGCTGGAGTTGCGGCCAAAAAATCGGTTATCATGCACGGCGAAGTTTTGGCGAAAGCTGAGTAGTAAACAATGCCTCCCGCAACAAGCAACGAGCCGTCCGATCCCATCGCCGAGGTCCTCGACACCCTGCGCGGCAGCCGCCGCGTGGCCAACAACATCGTCCACTGGCACACGATCCCGCCGCAGCCGGCGCGCTATGCGCCGTTCCCCGAGCATCTTGCGCCCGCGCTGCGCGCCGCGCTCGAGAAACGCGGCATCGACCGGCTCTACACGCACCAGGCCGAGGCGATCGAGCGCACGCTCGCCGGCGAGCATGTCGTCGTCGTCACGCCCACGGCGTCCGGCAAGACGCTCTGCTACAACGTTCCCGTTTTGCAGCGCCTGATCGAGCGCCCCGAAGCGCGCGCGCTGTACCTGTTCCCCACCAAGGCGCTTTCGCACGACCAGTATCAGGGCCTTTACGATCTCACGCAGGATATCGGCCGCGACATCAAGGTCTATACCTTCGACGGCGACACGCCGGCCGCCGCGCGGCGCTCCATCCGCGCCGCCGGCCAGATCGTCGTCACCAACCCCGACATGCTGCACACCGGAATCCTGCCGCACCACACCAAGTGGATCAAGCTGTTCGAAAACCTCGACACGGTCGTCATTGACGAGCTCCATCAATACCGCGGCGTCTTTGGCAGCCACGTCGCGAACGTGATCCGCCGACTGCGGCGCATCTGCGAATTCTACGGCTCGCACCCGCGGTTCATCTGTTGCAGCGCGACGGTTGCCAATCCCGCCGAAATGGCCGAGGGGCTCGTGGGTGAAAAATTCGCGCTCATCGACAACAACGGCGCGCCGCGAGGCGAACGCGTCCTCATCATGTATAACCCGCCGGTCGTGAACCGCGAGCTTGGCATCCGCGCCAGTTCCGTGAAGGAAGCGCGCCGCGTCGCGTTGCGCTTCATCGAGCGCGGCCTGCAAACGATCGTCTTTGCCCGCTCGCGCGTGCGCGTCGAAATCCTGACAACCTATTTGCGGCGCGCACTCGCGAAGATGGGCGCCGACACCCGGCGCGTGTGCGGTTACCGAGGCGGCTATCTTCCCAACGAGCGCCGCGACATCGAGCGCGGCATTCGCGATGGCGACATCCTCGCCGTGGTCTCAACCAATGCCTTGGAGCTCGGCATCGATATCGGCTCGCTTCAGGCCGCCGTGTTGTGCGGCTATCCCGGTTCGATCGCATCGCTTTGGCAGCAGGGCGGGCGCGCCGGCCGCAAGCAGCAGACCGCCGTCATGGTCCTCGTCGGCAACAGCTCGCCGATCGACCAATACCTCATGGAAAACCCGCAATACCTTCTCGGCGCCTCTCCCGAGCACGGCATTTTGAATCCCGACAACATCCTCATCCTCGCCGATCATTTGAAATGCGCTCTCAGCGAAATCCCGTTGCGCGACGGCGAAGCATTCGGCCCGGCGCACCCCGCCGCGATCCTCGAATATTTCGAGCAGCAGCGCATCGCGCGCCACACCGGCGGCGCGTGGCACTGGTCGAGCGATTCGTTCCCCGCCGAGTCGGTTCCGCTGCGCACCTCGACCGCGCAGAATTTCGTCATCCACAACACGAGCGACAACAACCGCGTCCTCGGCGAGATTGACTACGATTCCGCGCAGGAACTGATCCACCCGCAGGCCATTTACATGCACCAGGGCCGGACGTACTACGTCGATCGGCTCGACTGGGACGGCCGCAAGGCCTACGTTCGCGAGGTCAAGGCCGACTACTACACCGACGCCATCGACAAGGCAGATTTAACCGTCATGCACGTTGACGAAACGGAAGAATGGAAAAACGTCGCGACAACGACTTCAACCAAGTCCCGCAGGGACGACCGCTTTCAGCCCGCCACGTCAGTGGCGGGTATGGATCGCAATCACACCGCGAGTCCCGGAGGGACGGCTGAATCGGGACCATTCCACCCCATCCTTTCGCGCAATTTCGGCGACGTGCGCGTCGATATCGTTGTCCCCAAATTCAAGAAGATCAAATTCGAGACGCAGGAGACCGTCGGCTACGGCGATATCGACCTGCCGCAATATGAAATCCACACGCAGGCCGCGTGGTGGACGATCAAGCCCGAAACGAAGGAATGGCTCGAAAAACAGGGGCTCGATTTGGGCGGCGCGCTCAAGGGCCTCGCGTGGCTGATGGGCAACGTCGCCTCGCTCTACGTCATGAGCGATCCGCGCGACCTCGTGCCGGTTGCGATGGTGCGCTCGACGTTCGACGGCATGCCGGCGATCTATCTATACGACCGTTTCGCCGGAGGGGTCGGCCTTGCGCGCCGCGCGTTCGGACTGGACAGGCAGATCTTCCGCGCGGCACTCGAGCGCGCCACGCACTGCGAATGCAAGGAAGGCTGCCCGGCCTGCGTCGGCCCAAGCCTTGAAATGGGCGAACGCGCGCGGAGCTCGGCGAAAGCGTTACTTCAAGAGATTTTGAAATAAAATGCATGAACAGGAGGAAACGGAGAAAACGGAGAAATTCTCTGTTACCTCCGTTTTCTCATGTTTAAGAATTTCTGTTCAAATTATCGATGCACGCGCCACGACGGGTGCGTGAGGTTGAATTTTTTTACGCGCGCGTTCATGCGATCGACGGATATTCCCAATAATGCCGAGGCCTGGCGCTGGTTCCAGCCGGTGCGCTCGAGGGCTTGGACGACGAGCGAGCGCTCGACTTCCTCGAGGTCGATCCCGCCTTCGGGCAGGACCGCCGCGCCGCCGGCCGGGCCGGCCGAGCCGGCAAGGCCCACTTCGCGCAGCGCCGCTTCATCAACCATACGGCCGGCGAAGCGGATCGCGAGGCGTTCGATCACATTGCGCAATTCGCGCACGTTGCCCGGCCACGGGTTCGCGCGCAGCGTGTCGAGCGCCTCGGGCGCGAACTCGGCCGGCGCGAGGTGATGCTTGTCCGCGAACCGCGCGCCGAAGAACCGCGCCAGCGGCGGAACGTCCTCCGGCCGCGCGCGCAGAGGCGGGACCTCGATCGGGTAAATGTTAATGCGGTAATACAGGTCCTCGCGGAAGCGGCCGGCCTTGACCTCTTCGCCGAGCACCTTGTTCGTCGCGAACAACAGCCGGCAATTGACGCGAATCGGGCGCTCGCTCCCGAGCCGGTTGAATTGCAGCGTCTCGACCGCGCGCAGCAATCGCGCCTGCGCCTGCGGCCCCAATTCACCAATCTCATCCAGGAACAACGTCCCGCCGTCGGCCAATTCGAACTGCCCTCTTTTCCTCGCGAGCGCGCCGGTGAACGCGCCGCGCTCGTGGCCGAACAGCTCGCTCAAAAACATGTTCTCGTCCGGCAGCGCCGCGCAGTTGACTTCGACGAACGCGCCCCGCGCGCGATTCGACGCCTTGTGCAGCGCCCGCGCGACGAGCTCCTTGCCGACGCCGGTCGGGCCCTGAATCAGCACCGCAACATCGCTCGCCGCGATCTGGCGGATCTGGTCCTTGAGCGTCTTGATCCACGCGCTCGCGCCGACGATTTCTTCAAACTCTTCATATCGCCCCAGCGTGCGGCGCAGCATCTTGTTTTCGCTCGCCAGTTCGGCGCGATCCAGAATGTTGCGCAGGCGCAGCACGATCTCGTCGCGCGTCGCCTCCTTGGTCAGGTAATCGGCGGCGCCCTTGCGCATCGCCTCGACCGCCGTATCGACCGAATTGATCGACGTCAGCACGACGACCGGCGGAGCCTCGATCTCCCCGGCATTGACCTGTTCCGCCACGCGGTCGAGCAGGTCCAGTCCGCTCAAGCCCGGCAGGCGGATGTCGGTCAGCACGATGTCGAAACGCTCTTCGGCGAGCTTGCCGAGCGCCGTCTCGGCGTCCTCGGTAGCAGTCACCGTGAACCCGCTGGCGGACAGGTTCCGCGACAGCCGTGTCGCGTAATCGCGGTCATCCTCGACGATCAGCACCCGGTGCATGGCGTCGTTTGTTTCCATTTAGCTCTCCACGCAACAATCCACATCAAACACAACGCACAATTCATACCGTTATTTCGACGATTTGTCTTTCGCTTTCGTCGTGTCGGCGTCCTGCCAGGCCCCGAGCCCGCGCATCATGCGATCGACCTCGCGGGCCGTCGCCGGGCCACCGGTCGTCAGGCCGTCCTCGAACTTCGTCGCGCCCGGCGCCTTCCCCTGTTCGAGTTGGGCCAGCGTGAGCCGGTCGCGCACCATCGTGTAGAAACTGCGCGCCTGCCGATACGTCACCGTGCCCTTGTAGTGCTTGAAAATCGTCTGGAGCAGCCGGTTGGCCTCGTCGTAATCGCCCGAATAATACGCGCGCTGGGCCTTCTCGAGCAGACCCACGGCCTGCTGGTTCTGATCCGACTGGCGCAGCCTCAGGCCATCGCGAATCATCCGATCGAGCTCGCGCGCCTGCGCCAGAAAGCCTTCGCCGGGGTTTCCAATCATGAACTGCTGGACCGCGCCGAGCGCATCGACGAGCTGGCCCTTTTCATACATGCCAAGGATGCGCTTGAGCTCGCGATCGGCCAGATCGACCTTGATCCGGCCGATGTAGGCCTCGGCATTGGGACCGACGACCGGGTGATCGAGCGCCTTTTCGAACTGGCGCAACGCCTCGTCGCTGAGCCCGTTCTTGCGGCACCACACGCCGAGTTCGTAATGTCCCACCTGGTCGCCGTCCTTGATCGCGGCGAGCTTTTCGCGGTAATCGACGCGCAGCAATTCGGTCGCGCCGCCGCCGGCCTGGATGCTTTCGGCCTTGCGGTAATCCTCGCGTGCGTCGTCGTACTTGCCGGCGCGGACGTTGCGCGCGCCCTGGTCGCGCCAGAGCCGCACGAGATGTTCCTTCGCAAAATCGGGCACCTGGCCCAGACCATACTTTTCGTAAAGCTCGGCGGCCTCGGCGAGTTGCCCGCGCTGCCGCATCGTCATCTCGGCCTCTTCGAGCGTCACGCGAATCCGGTCGCGCGCGATCTCCGGCGCGTCATCGACGAGCTGTTCAATGTAAAGGTCGAGCGCGTCGGTGACCTTGCCGGCATCGCGCAGCCGGCGCCCCCATTCAAGGACGTATTGCGTCTTGCGCGCGCTTGCGAACTTCGGGTCGATCCGTTCGATGCGGCGCAGCGTGTCGATGCCGTTCTTGTAATCGTTGGTCAGGACGTCCTGCTCGACCTGCGCCTCGAGCCTCTCGGCCAGCTGTTTCGCAAGGTCCGGGTGGTCTTCGAAATATTTCGGCCCGAGCACCTCGAGCAGCCCGTCGATCTTGTCGAATTCGCCCAGCGCGGCGTGAAGCTGGACGCGCGCGGCGATGAGTTCGTCGGCGCGCGGGATCCGCACGTCGTCGAGTTTCGTCAGGATCCCGCTCAACGCGGTACGCGCCTCGGGTTTGAATTGATCGACGGACTTGACGATCGCATCGGCCTGGACCAGCAGCATCGTCGCGACCGACTCGGGCGCCGCGCCCGCCTTGATCCCATCGGCCATCGCGAGGATCGCCTGGTCGAGATCGCGCCGGCCGAACGCCTCGCGCGCGGCGATCATCTGGTTGTCGCCCTGGCCGCCCGGCAGGATTTTGCGGATCTGCGCGCGCGGGACGGTGATCGTCGCCTTGCCGACGCGGATCCTGACGTTGCTCGACGCATCCTCCCAGCCGGGCTCGAGGACGCCCTCGACGATCCGGCCGTCGTTGCGGTAGATGCGGTCGGCAAACGCCGGCCGGCACAAGCCGCCAATCCATAAAATCGCAATGGCTAATGCCAACGGCCGAAAATGATTTTTTATCTTAGTCTTTTTCATTGGATTTTACGGATGGCCGGCTTCGCCGATGTGGGTCAGGTCGAGCACGATCCGCTCGATCTGGCCGCGGAGGATCTTCGCCGGCGCGCGCGAGCCGTTCACCATGATCACGAAATACACGCCGTTGCCCGAGGGCGACTCGGTCCAGCCCGCGATCGCCTCGAGGCCTTCCGACGAGGTGACGACGGCGTGCAGCGGCGCCCTGGAATCGAACCGCCCGGCCAGCACGCCCTCGCCGGCATGCGGCACAAAAGAAACGAACCTCGCGCCGTTTTCCTGCCGGGATGCGCGCCGCATGAGGTCGATCACGTTTTCGGCGGTCAGCCGGTCGAACGCCGAGCGGCCGGAGCCGTCAAACAGGCGCGTCGGCGCATGCGGCAGCAGCAGTTGCCGCCCGAGGTAATCGCTCCGCGCGGCGCGGCCGCTTTCGAAATTGCCGCGCTGCCCGTCGGCCTTCATCCCCATCGCCTTCAGGAGAACCTCGGCCTCGAGCGCCGAATCGTTCCGCAGCATGTTATCGACGATCTTCGACAGCGGCGCCGAACGACGCCGGTCGAGCACGGTCGTCCGGCTCGGCATCGCGTCGTCGGCGACGGTCGCGCTCGAGCAGCCCTTGCCCTCGACTTTCACCCCATTTTCGATCAGCCGTTGCTTCAGCGCCTCGGCGAAAAAGCGCCCCGGGTCCTCGATCGCCGCACGGTCGTGCGCCGCCGTCTTTACGGGCAGGTCCCCGCCGACCGAGATCAGGTTGCCCTGTTCGACGCGCTTATAGACGCGCTCGCGCCGCATGTTCTCGGCGGTCTTGACGTGATTGGCGAAGAACAGGTATTCGCCGATGTCGGGAAATACCTTGCACGTCGCCGCCTTGCCCGGCTTGCGGATCTTGTCGTAGGTGATGTCGAGCACGTTGTTGTTGAAGTTCACCGCGGAGATGCTCGGCAGGTCGGCCGCGCCGATTCGCTGCATCGGCCACCCCGGCCCATACCAGTCGTTGTCGAACGCGCGCGCGTCGGCAACCACCGCGCCGGTGACCTTCTTGATTTTCTGATCCTTGATCTTTCCGACCCAGCCGTCCAAAACCTTCGTCAACGCCGCCTCGCTCATGTATTGCGAGGAAAGCGACGGATCGCCGTTGGAGCGAATCACGATCGACCCGGTCAGCGTCTTCTCTTGATTGTCGATCTGGCCCGCATAGCCGATCTCGGTCGTGAACTGGTAATCCGGCCCAAGCAGGTCGAGCGCCGCGGCGGCCGTGAATAACTGCACGAGCGAGCCGGGCTGCATGAACTTGTCGGCCTGCCGCGAATACAACACCTACGGCGAGTTGAAGTCGGCGACCATGATCGCGAGCTGGCCGTCGCCCCAGTCCATGTCCTTCATGAGGCCCGCCAGGCGCTTGCCGACGGGCGTCTCGGTCGTGTCGGTGGTCTCCGCCGACATGCGCGCCGCCGCGGCGTTCACGGCGCCCGCGACCGCATGCCTGGCCGGCATCAACAGGATGACCATCGCCAGGATGCAGGCAATCCGAACAAATTTCTGAGTCATGTGGGGTGATCCTCAGGGACCGATCAGCATTCGTGGTCGCGGTCGCGCGGGACCGGTTGCGGGATTTCGTTGATGATTTCGCGGATGTCGTTGTCGTCGTCGAGCAGGACCAGCCGGGGCTTGTGCCGCCGGGCCTCTTCGGCCTCCATGTCGCAATAGGCGATGATGATGACCTTGTCGCCGATCTGGGCCAGCCGCGCCGCCGCGCCATTGAGGCAAATCATACGCGATCCGGGCTCGCCGGCATAGGTGTAAGTTTCGAACCGCGCCCCGGTGTTCAGGTTGACGACCTGGACTTTCTCGAACGGAAGGATCCCGGACGCGTCGAGCAGTTCCTCGTCGATCGTGATCGAGCCTTCGTAATCAAGCCGGGCCTGCGTGATCGTGGCCCGGTGGAGCTTGCATTTGCACATCGTCAGGCGCATCGGAATGAATTCCTCGGTGAACGGCAACTCGCGGCCGCATCCCAAAGGCGGCCCCGAGCAACAGATTAGCAAAATTCGAAGGTTAATAGAAATTGAAAATCAAATTCAATATCACAAGATACACGAAAAGAAGTCAGTATGCTTGCAGTCTCGACATCGATATTTGCGGGGGGCTGATGAAGCGCGCGCGCTGAAAGCGCAACAAGAATAAAGCCCGGGGCAAAGCGAAGCGACGCCCCGGGTCAGGCCGCAAGAATCCACGAGCTCTGCAAGAGCAGAAGAAATCGTGCGAGTTCTTATCTTTCGCGCTTAAATTTTCATCTCTCATCTTTCATCTTTCATCATTCCCCAAAATACTCCGCCGCGAAGTGCGCAATGGCCAGCGCGCACGGCAGCAGCATCCGGGCCTCGATCGACTCGTCGATGCAGTGGATGCCGAGCCGCGTGCGGTCGGCGTCGGGGTGGATCAGCTGGAACCCATACACCGGCGTCCCGAGCCCGCGCACATACCGCGCGTCCGTGGCGCCGATGCACCACGTCGGCACGATGGCGATCGGCTTGCCCAGCGCCCGCGCCGCGGCATTCTCGAATATCTCGCCCAGCCGCGGGTCCCAATTCGACACGCTCGGCGGGCAATCGGCGATCACCGCGAACTCGACGCCGTCGAGCCCCTCGACGAGCCGTTTCGCGATCTTGCGGACCGTCTTGAGATCGTTGCCCGGCAGCGTGCGCACGTCGCACGTCAGCAACGCCTCGTTCGGCAGCACGTTGTTCACCACGCCGCTCTGGAACATCGTCGGCGTGAACGTGTTGCGCGTCTGGCCGCGCAGCGAATTGGCCAGCGACGGATTCTTTTTCTCGATGCGCCGGAGCGCCTTGTCGATGTTCTTGGGGCCGACCGGCTCTTTCAGTTCCGCCCACTCGCGCGCGTATTTCAGGATCGGCGATTTGAAGCTCAGCGGCGCGTCCCACTTCTGGATCCGCTCGACGAGCCGCGTCAGGAGCAGAAGCGGGTTTTCGCGTCCCCACGGCGACGACGCATGGCCGCCGGCGCCGCGCGCGCGGAATTCGACCACGTATTTGCCCTTGTCTCCGGCGCTGACGATGTTGATCGGCAGGTCGCCGCCCATCCGGCCAAGCGAACTGCCGCCACCCTCGCAGATCGAAAGATCGGCCTTCAACAGTTCCCCGTGCTTGTCGGCCAGGTAGCCGAATCCATGCTCGCCGCCGGTTTCCTCGTCCGCCCCGACCGCGAGCCGGATCTTGCCGTTGATGCCGAGTTTCTTGAGACAGGCCAGCGCGAAGATCTGCGCCGCGACCATCATCTTGCAATCGTTCGACCCGCGCCCCCAGATGCGCCCTTCGGCCATTTCCGCGCTGAACGGCGGATACTGCCACGCCGATTCGTCGCCGACCGGCACGACGTCGCTGTGGCTCATCCACAGGATCGTGCGCGGACCCTCGCCGGCCTCGGCGATCAGGTTGGCGCGCCCGGGAACCCCCTCGAGCTCGCGCGAATCGATCCCCGCGCGCGCTTTCAGCCACCCCGCGGCCAGCGATGTCAGGCGCGATTCCTGCGCCGAGACGCCGTCGCCGGTGTTGATCGTCGGAATGCGCACCAACTCCCGGTGCAGCTCGATCAGTTCGTCCTCGCGCGCCGCAAATTCCTCGGCGATCCGCTCATGAATGTTGGCCATGGCTCCCCTTGCCTTCGTTTTGATATGAGCAATTTACCACAATCGTCCTGGTGTGTGAAGGCGGGACCGCGAACCCATCTTGACTCAGTCTTGCCGACTGTATCAAAATGGGACAGAACGCGATATCGAAGGGTGTGTTCATCATGGTCGATGGCGCCGGCTTTAAAGACAGATTCCTATCCAAGCTGGACAGGCTCGATCCGGACCAGATCCAGAATTACCTCACCCACCTGCTCGGCCAAAAGCAACTCATGCAGACCGTGTTCGATCACCTCGACGAGGGGATCGTGGTGACCGACCCCAACCTGCGCATGCTGTTCATCAACCGGCGCGCGCGCGCCATGCTCGGCATGAGCCGGCAACGCTCGATTGTCGGCGACGACCTTATTGCGCGCATGCCGAACGATCACGCGCTCGCCTCCACCGTCGAATCGTTGCGCGGCCACCCGCGAACGATCGAGAGCTACGAAAGCAGCTACGGCCCGAACGACCAGCGCACCGTCAGCATCACGACCCTCCTGATGCGCGATCCCGCCGCCGCGGACGACGAGGAAAACCAGCTCCTGATCCTGATCCTGCGCGACGTCACCGACCGCGTCCAGCGCGAGAGCGAAAAGGCCCGCGCGCGGCGGCTGATCTCGATGGCGACGCTCACCTCCGGCATCGCGCACGAAATCAAGAACCCGCTCAACTCGATCAACATCCACGCCCAACAGCTCGAGATCGAGATCGAGAACGCCCGCGAGCGCGGCGCCTCCGAAATCGAGCTGGCCCCGTTCAACCGCGCCAGCCGTGTCATTCTCGAAGAAACGTCGCGCCTGGCGCGCATCGTCGATGAATTCCTCCTTGCCGCGCGGCCGATCTCGCCCACCCTTGAGCCGCTCGATCTGCGCGTCATCTTCGGCCAGCTCGACCGCATCTTCCGCCCCGAGTGCGACCGTTGCCGCATCGAGCTGCGCATGTCGTCGGATCCCGACCTGCCGCCGGTCATGATGGACGCGCACCTGATGCTGCAGGCCCTGCGCAACCTCGTGCGCAACGCCATCGACGCCCTCTGCGACCCCGACTGGCGCAACAGCCGCACGGCCGAGTTCGTCCCGCGCGTCCTCGTCGAGAGCCGCCTCAGCGCCGACGCCGTGCAGATCATCATCGAGGACAATGGCCCCGGCATCCCCGAGGGCACGCTCGAGCATATTTTCGAGCCGTACTTCACGACCAAGCCCTCCGGCACCGGCCTGGGTCTGATGGTTGTCTATCGCATCGTCGCCGAGCACCACGGCGCCATGCACGTCGATACGCACCCCGGCGAAGGCAGCCGCTTCATCATCTCATTGCCATTGCACCAGAAGCCGATCCGCCTTCTGTCGCAGGGCGAACCCCAAGCCTCCCCCGTCGCGGTGCAGGGAAAGAAGAAGCGGTGAATCGTGAATCGCGAATCGTGGATCGTGGATTGCGGATCGTGAATGTGGATCGTAAATAAATCGTGGATAAAATGTGGAATTGGCCATCAACCAAACGATTCATCATGACGCGAACGAACGGCAACAACCCAGCGCTAAAAGCGCGAGAGAAAGCGAACAACCATATCGCAATCCAAATCGAGGCGAGAGTGAGGAAAAAACCAAACGATTTTGCCACGCCCCGAACGATGGGCATCACGCCAGCGCTGAAAGCGCGGGAGAAAGCAACCGACCATGTCGCAATCCCTGGTCCAGATGTATGTCCACCTCATCTTCTCGACCAAGAACCGGGTGAATTTCATTCATCCCGATCTTCGCGCCGATCTTTGTGCCTATATGGGCGCCACGCTTCGCAATTTGGAATCACCGGCGATCAGCATCAATTGCGTTTCGGATCATATTCGCATTCTATATTCGCATTCGAAAAAGTTGACGCTCATTAAACTGCTTGAGGAAATCAAAAAAGAATCGTCGAAATGGACAAAGACAAAAGGCGATGATTTGGCGAAATTCTACTGGCAAACAGGATACGGAGCATTTTCCGTCAGCGCTTCACGGGTGCCAAACGTGAAGCTTTACATCGAGAACCAGGAAAATCATCATAAACGCGTTTCCTTTCAGGACGAATTGCGTCAATTTTTTAAGGAATATGGAATAACGTGGGATGAACGTTATGTTTGGGACTGATTTCTCTCGCTCTTTCAGAGCTCGGGTGTTTTGGTCCCCGTACCTGGGGCGGCGCTGCGCTCTGCCCCAGGCTATATTCTTGTTGCGCTTTCAGCGCGCGCGTTTTGATCAAGGGAATGGTAAGCAACCAATCCATCACTATCATGAAAGAGAAAAAAAGAAGCCGAACGGAATTGCCGAAGAGCAACGGAGCATAAAACAACCTAGCGCTGAAAGCGCGATAAGAATATAGCCCGGGGCAGAGCGAAGCGACGCCCCGGGTCAGGCGGACCAAAAACCCAAGCGCTGAAAGCGCGAGAGAAATTCTTTTAAAAGCACAATTCAATGAAACCCACCATCCTCATTGTTGATGACGAAAAGAACACCCGCGAGGGGCTCAAATGGTCGCTCGAATCGGGCGATTATGAAATCCTGCTCGCGGCCAACGGGCGCGAGGCCTACGACCTGTTTCAAAAGCATCCGGTCGATCTCGTCCTGACCGACCTCAAGATGCCCGACATGGACGGCCTCGAGCTGCTCAAGAAACTCAAGGCCGACGACCCGCAGGTCGCGGTCATCATGCTCACCGCGCACGGCACGATCGAGAACGCCGTCGAGGCGATGAACCTCGGCGCGATGCACTACCAGACGAAGCCGGTCGATCTCAAGGAACTCAAGATCAAGGTCGCGCAGGCGCTCGAGGGCCGCCGGCTCGCGATCGAAAACGAGCAGCTCAAATCGCAGCTCAGCGAACGCTACGCGTTCCACAACATCATCGGCCGCTCGCCGGTCATGGAGCGCATCTTCCAGATCGTGCGCCAGGTCGCGCCGACCCGCGCCACCGTCCTCATCCAGGGCGAAAGCGGCACCGGCAAGGAACTCATCGCCAACGCGATCCATTTGAATTCGCCGCGCGCGCGGCGGCCGTTCGTCGCCATCAACTGCGGAGCGCTCGCCCCGACGCTCCTCGAAAGCGAGCTCTTCGGCTACGAGAAGGGCGCCTTCACCAACGCGCTCAAGACCAAGCCCGGCCGTTTCGAGGTCGCCGACGGCGGCACGATCTTCCTCGACGAGATCAGCGAGACGAGCCCCGAATTCCAGGTCAAGCTCCTGCGCGTGCTGCAGGACCAGACGTTCGAACGCGTCGGCGGAGTCGCCCCGATCAAGGTCGATGTGCGCGTGCTGGCCGCGACCAACCGCGACCTCAAGGCCCGCGTCGCCGAGGGCAAATTCCGCGAGGACCTCTTCTACCGCCTGAACGTCGTCACGGTCGAGCTGCCCCCGCTACGCGATCGCCGCGACGACATCCCGCTTCTCGTCGAGTCGTTCAAGCGCGAGTTCGCGCAGGCCAACAACCGCCCCGAGCTCAACATCTCGACCAAGGCGATGCAGCTCCTGCAGGATTTTGACTGGCCCGGCAACGTGCGCCAGTTGCGTAATGTCATCGAGGGTCTGGTCGTTATGAACAGCGGGCGCGAGGTCGCCCCCCGCGACCTGCCCCCCGAAATCTCCCGCGCCCAACCGGCCAAGGGCGCCGTGCACCTGCGCCTCGGCATGACGATGGCCGACGCCGAGCGCGAACTCATCAAGGCCACGCTTGCCGAACACGACGGCAACCGCGCCCAAACCGCGCGCATCCTCGGCATCGGCCGCAAAACCCTCTATCGAAAGATGGAAGAGTATGGCTTGTCATGATTGAGAATCAGGATCTCACGCAGGCCGAGCGCGGCGACTGGTTTCGCCGTGCGTTCGATGACCAGTACGCGGACCTCTACGCGCACCGCAACCTGATCGAGGCCGCGCGCGCCGTGAGGCTCCTGCACCGCGTGCTCAGGCTCGAGGCCGACATGGCGGTGCTCGATCTGTGCTGCGGCCCGGGCCGCCACCTGCATTTCCTCGGCCGCGGCGTGCGCCGCGCCGTGGGGCTCGATCTCTCACCGGCGCTGCTGCGCCGCGCCGCGCTGCACTGGCGCGCCGACGACATCGAAAGCGAGGAAGGCCTTGGCCCGAGCCGCCGCCGCGCGATGCTCGTGCGCGCCGACATGCGCCGCCTGCCGCTCGCCGACGCCTCGTTCGACCGCGTCGTCAATCTCTTCACGAGTTTCGGCTATTTCATGGACGACGCGGACAATCACTTCGTCCTCGAGGAAATCTCGCGCGTTTTACGCACCGGCGGCATGCTCGCGATCGACCTCATGAACCGCGAGGCTCTCCTTGCGAACCTTGTCCCGTTCAGCGAGCGCCTCATGGCCGGCAAGCGCCGCCTCGTCGAGCGCCGCCGCTGGGATCATCCGACACGGCGCATCGTCAAGGAAATCGAACTCTTCGACACCGACGGCTCCGCCGAGCGCTGGCACGAGTCGGTGCGCGTCTATGATCCGGCCGAACTCGAGTCGATGCTGCGCGCCGCCGGCCTCGAACCAGCCGACCGCTTCGGCGACTACGACGGCTCCCCCTGGGCGCCCGAGTCGCCGCGGCTGCTGGTCATTGCGCGCAAGCAATAAAGCGGGCCGGTTCGCAATGAACCGGCCCGCCTTGCATCAATACACGCGATGGCATCACGCCTCGATATTTTCCTTTTTAGGGAAGGCAGCATAGACCAGCACCAAACCGATCAGGAGCACGCCAACGGCCGCCGTGAGTCCGCCCGCGGGACCGGTTTTGCCCTTCATGGCCGTAACCAGATATGCCCAGTTGATAGTCATCAGGATGCTCAGCGCGGCGCCGATGAACGTCGTGATCAGTCCGCCGGCCATCAATCCCTTGTGGGTCTGGCCCATCTTGATCGTGCCGGCGATATCGACTTGGCTAACATTGCGGCCGACGATCAGCATATAGATCGCCAGCGAGCTGAGGTGCATCACGCCGGCCCAGGTAAAGACCATCTTGTATCCGAGCGCGTTTTGCGGGAACCACTGCAGCGTCATGCCGACGAGCAGCGTCATGAACATCCCGCCAAGCGCGCCGGTCGAGCCGCCCAAGCCGACGACCGATCCCGCGTACCGCGACGGGAACATGTCCGTCGCCGTGGTGAAGATGTTCGCCGACCAGCCCTGGTGGCCCGCCGTCGCCATGCTGATCAGGAAGATCGCCAGCCAGAAATTATCCACGCGCACGGCAATCAGCGCCCCGGGCATGCACAGCGCGCACGTCAGCATCGCAATGTAGCGTGCCGAGCCGACGCTGAAACCCCGCTTGATCAGGTGCCCCGAGAACCAGCCGCCGAAAATCGAACCGATATCGGCCATCAGGTACGGGATCATCAGCACCAGAAAATCGGTCGCCCTGACCATTCCGCGTTCCTTGGCCAGGTACGGCGGCAGCCAATACAGGTAGAACCACCACACCGGATCGGTCATGAATTTCCCGAGCAGGAACGGCCACACCTGCTTGCAGCGCAGCAGCGCCGTCCAGCTGATCTTGACCGTTTGTTCGGCCGGCGGTTGCCCGGCCTTGATCATTTGATATTCGGCGGGATCCAGACGCGTATGCTTTTCAGGCGGTTGAAAGAAAATCAACCAGCTCGCCAGCACGATCAACCCGAGCAAGCCCACGATCACGAACGCGATTTGCCAATGGTGAAAAAACACAACCAGATAGAGCAGGAGCGGAGCAAGCATGATGCCGACGTTGGAGCCGGAATTGAATAGCCCCGTGCCCAACGCGCGCTCTTTCTGCGGGAACCACTGCGCCACCGCCTTGATCGACGCCGGGAAGTTGGCCGATTCGGCCGCACCCAGCGCGAACCGTGCGATGCAGAAATGGATGTGATCGCGGGCGAACGCGTGGCCGGCGACCGCCAGCGACCACAGGCCGATCGCTAGCCCGAGCGCCATCTTCACGCCTAGCACGTCGATCAGCCGCCCCGCAACCGTCATGAAGATTGCATATGCGGTTTGAAACGAGAAATTGATCCAGCCGTAGTCGGCTTCCGACCAGTGCAGATCCTTGTTGATGGTTTCGCGCAGGATCGCCAGTGACTGCCGGTCCAGGTAGTTGATGGTCGTGATCATGAACAGCAGGCCGCAAATCCACCAGCGCAGATGCGGAATCGGCGATTTTCTTCCGACGCCCGTTGGCGTCGCGGTGGTTCCTCTGGCCGTCGTGGTCAAATCGGCTGGTTTCATCGCAAACCCTTTCATTGTTGGAAATATTGTTGCTCACGCGATCCTAAACACAATCCACGAGCATACCATTTAAATCCATAGTTGAAAGCTTTTTGTGAAAAAATTCGCGGTGGCGATGGTCCGAAATGAACAATCCACACCATTAGAACGATATCTCGACCCGCGGTTTGGCGCCCTGTTTCTGATCGATTTGTGCCGCGCGAACGAAAATCCGCTCCGGCTTGATATTGGCTTTGACGAGATAATCCCGGGCCGTTGAAGCCCGCCGATTGGCCAGCCTCGTGAGCGTCTCCACAGGCAGCGTCCCGGCCTCCCGGGCTTTTTCCACCTCGGATTTCTCGCGCTTCGCAAACACCCCCAGCACGCGTCTGCGGCCCTGCGTGGAAGTCGTTGGCTCATCCCCTCGTTTCGGCAGCGCCGGAACGTCTTCGGGCGACGCGTAGCCGGCCAGCGACACGCGCAGCCCCGGCCTCGATTGCATCGTCTTGGCAAGCTGGTCGAGATACTTGCCGGCCTCCGGCGCAAGATCGCGCGAGCCCGCGGCAAACACGATCGGCTTGAAACTCATGACCCCCTGCCCCGTCAGCTTCCCGCCGACCGACACCACCGCGCCCAGCGGCGCGTAAATGACCTGCACGGCCGAGCGGACCGAGTTCGTCGAGCCATTCAGCAGCGCCTTGCGGATCACGCCGCCGATCCCGACCTGCGGGTTGCGCAAATCGCCATCGACCGGAATACTCAACTTGATGTCGCCGTTGCCGTCGCGCAGCATCGCCAGCGCGGTGTTGACCGGGTAACCAAGCTGGCTGCTCAGCGCGTCCATTTCGTCCGGCCGCAGCCGCTCCAGTTCGAACATGTTCATCGCCAGGTCGTTCTTCGATTTCAAGATCCCGCCGCTGAGATTCAAATCCGTGATCAGCGTCAGCCGTCCGCTGGCGAGCCGGTATCCGATATATTGCTGCGTGTATGGCGTGAACTTCGGCAGCTCGACCGATTCGATGCGGCTCACGAGCGCCGCCGTCGGCAGCGCGGCAAACGGCGAAACCGTCCCCTCGATTTTGATGTTCGCGTATTTGCCCGCGCGCGTCGTCAGCAGCAGCGGCGACGGCTGGTCGGGCTTCGTCGAGTCCAGTCCCGTGATGCTGAGGTTCATCGGCTGGAACACCATCATCACCGCCGGCCGCGCCGCCTCGTCGCGAATCAGCAACCGGTTGTCGCCCTCGAACGCGATCCGCCCCACCTTGATGTGAAGCGGCGTGCTGTCCTTCTTCTCTTCGGCTTTCGCCTCGCGCGCCGGCGTTGGTTTGGTGGAGGCCGATGTTGCCGGAGCCGATGACCACTCCTGCAATTCCGGCGCGCCGTTGGCGCCGCGAACGAGCACGCACACAAACCCCGACGATTGCAACGATTCCGCGATCATCGACTTGCCGTCATAACTCAGCCCGCTCAGCGCCACCTCGCGAACCGACAGCGCATGCGTCTGGCTTGTGATCGCGGTCTTGCGCAGCGGCCGCTCGAGCGCGCGCATAGATCCGAGCCGGATTTTTTTGATTACGACATCCGTGGGCGTCTTGAACTTCGCGCCGGTCACCGCGAACTCGCCGAGGTCCAGGACGTTGAGCCCCTTCTGGCGATCCTCGACCGTGAGCCCCGCGATCGCCACGTCACCCTGATGCTCGACCTTCGTCGCCTTGCCGGCCGCCACATGCACCGTGCCTTTCCAATCGAGCGAGTCCTGCCGGATCGAGTACGGCTGCTGCGGCACCCTGGCCCGTAGGTCCGTCAGGCGCGTCTCGCCGCGCAGCGCGATGCGCGACTCGGACGTGAGGCCATCGACGTCGAGGCTCGTGTTGCTCACCAGCCATTGTTTCAACCCGAGCAGCCGCCGGTCCGCTTTCGTATCGCGCACCGTCAGCCCGTCGCCCGTGATGTTCGCGACGACCTTGATCGAATTCTTCCCCTGATCGTACGCCACGTCGCCCTTCCACTCGAGCGCCGACTGCGCGACATCAAGGCCCTGCGCCGCGAGCCTGCTTTTCAGATCCGCCAGCTTGATCTGCCCGCTCACGTTCACGACCGGCGCGGCGCCAAGCCCCGCCTTGATGTTGGCGTCGGGCCACGCGAGCGACCCCAGTTGCACGAGCGTGCTCGAGCTCTTGCGGTCGTCCAGCCTGAATCCGTTCACCGTCAACGCGCCCTGGACCGTCACGTTATTTGCGGGTTTGGGCGCGACCCTGACCGTGCCTTTCCAGCCGAGTTCCTTTTGTTCGAGCGCCATCCCCTGCGCGGCGAGATCGGCGCGCAGGCCTTTCAGACGCAGCCCGGCGCCGATCCACACGTTTCCTGTCTCGGTCGTCCCGCCCAGTTCCACCCGCGTCGATTGAATGGCCATCTCATCCAGCGCGCACAGCCGCGACGACGTCTTCATGTCATCGACTTTCAGGCCGCGCGAGCGCACGTCGCCCAAAACCTTCACCGCGCCGGTTTTTTCGTCGCGCGTCATTTCACCGCGCCAGCCGATTTCTGTTTGCGCAATGCCCAATCCCTGCGCCGCCAGTTTTGCCTTCAAGTCCGCAACATGAAAATTGCCCGCGACCTTGATGCCCGAGCCAACCATCGACACCCGGCCGTCCCAGCCCAGCGTCACGTTCCCGAGCTCGCCCTGCGGCGCCCTGGCCCGCAGATTCCGCAGCGTCACCGTGCTCACCGCGTCAAGCGCGACCGCGCCGGAACCCGCATTCGCGAATTTGATGTCGCTCTTGGCGCCGATCTCGCCGCCGAAGCCGGTGACGCCCTGCGGCTGGGCAAGCCCGCCCAGCCACTCAAGCGGCAGATGCGCGACCCGCACCGACGCCGTCACGAGCTGATCCTGCCTGAACGGCCGCATCGCGCCGTTGAGATTCAACTTCCCGCCATTCAGGCCCATCGCCAGCAAGAAATTGGTCGGCAGTTCGGGCCGCGCGCTGTCGATCGGATCGAAGTGCAGGTCGTAAATATCGACTTTGCCCTGCACGCGCGGCTCGCGGTAGGTCAGGCTCACGTTGTGCAGATCGATCGAGCCGATGCTGATTTCCCACGGCCGTCCCTTCGATTCCGTTTTGGGCGCGGAAGGCTGTGGCTTGAAAACAATCCCGCCGATCGAGAAGCTGCCGTCCGGTTGTTGATGCACGTCGATCAGGACGTTTTCGATCGAGAATCCCGAGATACTCAGCCGCCGTTTCATCAGCGGCCGCCAGTCGAGATCGACTTCGCACGTGCCGAGGTTCATGCGCCGGTCGTTGGCCTGCACGCTGAACGCCGAATACACGACGAGCCGCCCCGAGAACGGGTTGAACTCCACGGCCTTGATGATCGCGGTCTGGAGCCCCTGCCCGCGCAGCCAGCGCTGGGCGCCCCAGCGAATCCCGTGCGGCAGCAACAGCAGCGCCAGGCAGAACAGCGCGACCCCGCCGATCACGAACCACAACCAGAAATGCCGATGTTTCGTGAAGATCGATTTCAGGCCGGAAATGCGCCAACCCATCGTGACCACCTCTGCCGAAGCGCTTTATCAACTGCATCCGAGGATATTGCACTAAAACAAAAAAAGCCACTCAGGAGAGTGGCGTCACCAAGAACACATGGGGTTTTTCGGTGACAGTTTTTCGGTGACAGGCATGAATGGCGTTCCTTGCGCAGGTGGCCGTGCTGGTCGCCGTGCTGCCTGTGCTGGCGGACGTAGCGGACAAAAGTGGTTTGACGGTCGATCGGATGCGGGCGGCATTGAATCGGTTGCGACGCCGGTACGGATTGTAATGGTCTGTGGCGCCGCAACACGATGAGCAAAAGCCAAACCCGCCACTTGAAAAAGAAGAAAAACCTTTAAACAGCGCTGTAACCCGAAACTCCGAGCCTATTTAGTCGATCGTCCCCGAAACTCAAAATGAATCTGCCGGAGGCTTTTGGTCTTGTGTTCCAGCGGCCGCGGGTGGTATTGCATCGATTACAGGCAAGCACATCAAACAAACCCGGCGCACCGCGGAATTTTCATTTGATTTGTAGGCGTCATTCAGAAGCAATCGGAGAATCCGCATGAAGAACCTGATCTTGATCGTCATCCTCGTTGTGGCGGGCGTCGTGATTTACGGCAAGTTTCAAAAGGATCCGGATGTGGCGCTGAGCGATGGGTTGCGCAATCGCTGGTTCAGCAGGGGGTCCAACCAAACCGGCATGGTCTCGGCCGTCGATCACTTCGAGGTCGATAAGGACCTGCACGTGAAGGTCTTCCTGACCGAGGACTACCAGAACCTGCCCGGCACGCAAATGGATTGCATGAAGAGCATCGTGGCCATCGTGCGAAACGAGCAGGTCAAGGGTCCGATGGCGACGATCGAATTCATCTACCGCGGCAACACGATCGCCAAAACCAGCGATGCGTCCTATACCATCCAAATGATTCAACCCGGCACTTAATGGGCGGCGTGCGTGCCGGCGAGGTGGCCGGAGCTCCACGCCCATTGCAGGTTGTAGCCGCCGCAGTCGGCATCGACATCCAACACCTCGCCGCAGAAATACGCGCCCGGCATGATCTTCGACTCCAGCGTGCGGCGATCGACCTGGCGGACATCGACCCCGCCGGCGGTCACTTGCGAAAACATCCACGACTGCGTCCCGACGCACGTCATGCGCCACTGCTTCATGAGCGCGGCCAGCGCCTTGATCTGCTCGCGCGTCAGTTCGCCACACGGCTGACCCAACGCCTCGATCCCGGCCGCGCGGAGCACGACCGACGCGAGGCGCTTGTGCAGCAGGCCGACCAGCGCGAACTCGGCGGTGCGCGCCGGGTGCACGGCGAAACGTTTTTCAAGCTGCTCCGCCAGCGCATCTTCGCTGATCCCAGGGAATAGATCCAATGCGACCGTCACCGCCTGCCGCGCATCGAGCGCCTGCGAGGCGATGCGGCTCAGGTCCATGACCGCAATCCCGGACAGCCCGTAATCGGTAAACAGGATCTCGCCCGCTTCGCGCCGCCGCGTTTCACCCACGCGAATCTCGACCATGCCCTGCACGCGCACGCCCTGGAGCTGCTTGAGGAACGGCGCGTCGATCTTGAGCTGCACGAGCGCCGGCACGGGGCGCACGATCGCGTGGCCCAGCGCCTCGGCGATCTTGAACCCCGCGCCGTTGGAGCCCAGGTTCGGCGACGATTTGCCGCCGGCGGCGACGATCACGCGGTCGGCGGAGAACGTCCGGTTGTCTGCGGTCACGCAGTTGAATGTTGAGCCCTGTTTCTCGACACGCTGCACGGCCGCCTCGCAAACGGTCTCGACGCCGAGCCGCTCGAGCTCGTCGCGCAACAGGTCCAGCACGGCCGAGGCCTGGTCGGTCGATGGAAAGACCTTGCCGTCCTCTTCCGCGCGCATGAGCAGCCCGAGCTGCTCGAAGAACGTCATCGTCTCGGCGACGCCGAACTGGTTGATGATACCCATGGCGAACCGCGCGCCGCCGCCGTGGTAATGCTCCTCGCCAAGGCGCAGGTTGGTCAGGTTGCAGCGACCGTTGCCGGTGGCGAGCACCTTCTTGCCGACGCGCTGCATGCGCTCGAGCACCGTGACGCGAGCCCCGCGGCGCGCCGCCGCAACCGCCGCCATCAACCCGGAAGCCCCGCCGCCGATGACAATTAAACGTACTGTGTGCGGTGAGTGCATATTGAATACCCCAACGAAATCGAGTGAATTCGGAAACAAGAATTCTTGATTACTATGAACCGGAAGTTTGTGGAGAGTCCACCAAATAGCCTTTTATAGGAGTACGTTATAATGTACCGAGAAGATGGGCGGCAAATAGATCGCGTAAAATCTGCTTGAGTACCGGAACTCAACTCGTTAGTATCCGCTGTCGCATGAATATTTAAAAACTCGATTATAGCAAAGAATTATGAAACGAATCAGCCGCACCCCAGAGATAATTAGTCTATTCGAAGAAATATCACGTGCTGGGAACCTAAAAATACAAGATCCGACCAGTCAGAAAGAAATTCTTGATCGGATATCAAGCACGTTCAAAAAATGCAAAGAGAACCCAATCTTCGTTCATGGTCATCGTACAGAATCCATGTTCGAATACGTTGTGGCCGCTCTTGGGGAAGTTTCTTTAATCAAACGCGAAGACGTCGGAAACATTTTTTGCTCAAATAAGACGATCCGGCCACCAGATTTCAGTATTCTTCTCAAAGACGGCACAGGAATATTTGTCGAAGTTAAAAATTTCCATAAGTACAGCGCAGACGCCATTTTTTCGATTAGAAATAATGATTTTGAAGAGTTGTGTAATTACGCAAAATTATTCAAGCAGGATTTGTATTTTGCGATTTATTGGTCGTGTTGGGGAGCATGGACCCTTATAGCTATCGATGATTTTGAACAGAAAGAAAAACCTTCGATTACATTCCCCGAAGCGATGAAGAAAAATAAAATGTCCTTACTTGGAGATTTGATGGTAGGCACAACACCGCCACTATCTTATCGGCTTTTCGCCGACCGTAACAAGCCCCGAGTTATGGAAAAGAATGGAGCTATTGAATTTACGATTGGCGGGTTTGAGATTTATTGCAACGGATTACGGATCGAAGAAGAAATTGAAAAAAAGCTCGCCCTATACTTTATTTTTTATTCAGATTGGGAGGCAAATGAACCTGAAGCAAAGTTTGAACGTGATCAATTGGACTATATTGAACAAATTTTCCTACCAAAAGAAGGCTATACCGATCGGAAAATATATCTGTTTGGTTTTTTAAGTCAGATGATCTCTAGACATTACAAAGAGGCGACCTCAGAAGACGGCGTTATTCATCGACTAAGCCCGATCAAAGAACCGGAAGCGTTTAGCATCGGTTTGTCGAAGAATTATAAAGGGAAACAATTAGGACTCGCTATTATTACTGTTAAGGCTAACAATAACGCGTAGCATTCGGGGGCTCGCAATAAAGAATTCAGGGGTCTTGGGGATCAATCGGCCCCGGATCGCTCCGGGGCCGGTTTCTTCGATTGGGTTGGCGATTCAGGCTTCCAGCCACGTCTTGAGCTTGCCGATGCCCTCTTCGATATCCGCGACGTTGATCCCGGAATACGCGAAGCGAATATAGGCTTCCTGCTCGCCGGGCTGCGGCCGGCCAAAGTGCAGGCGCGAGCAGAACGAGACGCCGGTGTCCTTGAGCGCCGCGCGGCGGAAGTCCTCATACGAGTCGAAGCCCTTGCGCTTCATCGCGCCGGTCACGTTCGGGAACAGGTAGAACGTGGCGTTGGGGCTGAAGCAGCGGATGCCGTCGATGTTGTTGAGCATCTCGACGGCCTTGTCGCGCCGCTCCTTGAGGATGCCGATGATCTTCTTCGGGCCGGACTGGTCGCCGGTCAGGCCCTCGATGGCGGCCCACTGGATGTAGTGGTTCGAGCACGACTCGATGTTGACGTTGAGCTTGGCGATGGCGTCGATGATGGGCTTGGGGCCGATCGCCGCGCCGAGCCGCCAGCCGGTCATCGCGAACTTCTTCGAGAACGTGTAGAGGATGACGCAGCGCTCCTCCATGCCGGGCAGGGATGCGAGCGACTGGGACTTGCCCTCGTAGCGGATGTCGAAATACGCCTCGTCGCACAGGACCGTGAGGTTGTGGCGGCGGACCAGGTCAGCGACCTTCTCGAGCTCGGCGCGCGAGGACTCGGCGCCCATCGGGTTCTGCAGGTCGTTGAAGACGAGGAATTTCGTCTTGGGCGTGATCGCCTTTTCGATCTCCTCCATCTTCATTTCGAAGTTTTCCTTGCCCTCGGTGTAGCCGTAGGGGACGGCCTTGCCGCCGTTGAATTCGATCTGCGACTCGTAGATCGGGTAGCCGGGGTTCGGATACAGGACCTCGTCGCCGGGGTTCATCAGGGCGAGGAAGAACTTGCCGATGACGGGCTTGCCGCCGGGCTGGATCGCGACGTTTTCCATCGCGTAGTGCGTGCCATGAGAGCGGTTGATGTCCTCGGCCAGAGCCTGGCGCAGTTCGGCGATGCCGTAGTTGGAGCAGTAGCCGGTCTTGCCGTCCTTCATGGCCTTATAGGCGGCCTCGATCATGTTGTCCGGCGTCCTGATGTTCATGTCGCCAAGGTGGAACGGGTAAACCCGGTGGCCCTGGGCGATGGCGGCCGCGGCTTCGGCCGAGACGGCGAAAGCGGTTTCGGTTCCAAGGCGGGACATGCGTTCAGCGAGATTCATGGTTCTCTTTCCCCTTCTAGAAGATCGATTCGATTCGAACACGATTACGATTACGATTACGAGCACGAGCACGAGCACGAACGTTACTTGGCCATCGACGGCTTTTCGATCAACTTGACCGCGCGCTTGGCGATGTGCTCGGCGGTGAGGCCGAAATACTGCATCAGCTCCCACGGGTCGGCGGACTGGCCGAAGCGGTCGTCGATGCCGATCATGTCCAGCTTGAACGGGGTGTCGAGTTCCTTCTCGCACGCCGCGACTTGGGCGACGAGGCCGCCGAGGCCGCCGGTCTGGTGTTCCTCGACGGTCATGACGGAGCCGACCTGGCGCATGGCGGCGATGATCGCGTCGCGGTCGAGCGGCTTGACCGTGTGCAGGTTGATGACGCGCGTCTCGAGGCCGGCTTCTTCCTTGAGGATCCATGCGGCGCGCATCGCCTCGGCCACGGCCGGGCCGCACGCGATGATCGCGACGTCCTCGTTCTCGCCGGCGTAATCCGAAGCCGGAATGGTTTCGAACGCGTCGGGGAACTCGGGCTGGGCGCCGCGGAAGCGGATGATGTTGGCCACGCCCCACTTGTAGGGGGTGTCGGGGCGGGTGACGACCGGCGTGCCCTCGCGCGCGTAACGGACGTAACCGGGGCCGGTGACCTTGAGGATGATTTCCTCGGTGGCCTTGTCGGTCTCGATCGAGTCGCACGGCACCGAGATGTGCATGTTCGGGAGGATCGAGAGGATGGAGATTTCCTCGAGGGCCTGGTGCGTGGCGCCGTCGCGGCCGACGGAGATGCCGCCGTGCGCACCGGCCATCTTGACGTTCAGGTTGCCGTAGCAGGCGGTGGTGCGCCACTGGTCCCAGTTGCGGCCGCAGGCAAAGACGCCGTAGGTGCCGCCGACGGGGATGAGGCCTTCGCGGGCGAGGCCGCAGGCGACGCTGACCATGTTCTGCTCGGCGATGCCGACGCTGAAGACGCGGTTCTTGCGCTCGGGGTGCTTGGCCTCGAAATCGGCGATCTTGATGCTGCCGGAGATGTCGGCGTGCAGGGTGACGATGCGCGGATCGTCGCCGATGCGCTCGATGGCCTTGCCGAACCCGAAGCGGGTCGGCTCCATCTTGACCTGCATCGTGCCCGGCTGGGCGTTCCACCAGTAGTCGCGCGAGAACTTGGGCATCAGCCCGGCGCAATGCCGGGTGGCCTTGGCCTTCACGTCGGCCGATTGCTTGAGCAACTGATCGACTTTTTCCTTCGTCAGCTCGGGCTCGCCGATGTCGGCGAGGGCCTGGTCGAGCTGCTCGCGGCTGGTGGTGGCGATGCCGTGCCAGCCGGCCTTGTCCTCCATGAAGGAGACGCCCTTGCCCTTGTGCGTGGCGACGAGGATGCAGACGGGCTGGCCCTTGACGGCCCTGGCCTGGTCGAACGTGTCCACGATCTGCTGCATGTCGTGGCCGTCGATCTTCATGACCTTCCAGCCGAACGCCTCGTATTTCCTGTCGAGCGGCTCGACGTTCATGACGTCCTTGGTCGGACCGTCGATCTGCAGGCCGTTGACGTCGATGATCGCGACGAGGTTATCCAGCTTGAAGTGGCCGGCGGACATCGCCGCTTCCCACACACTGCCTTCCTGCTGCTCGCCGTCGCCCATCATGCAGAACATGCGCGCGTCGGAGCCGCGGCCCTTGAGCGCAAGGGCCTGGCCGACGCAGTAGCCGAGGCCCTGGCCGAGCGAACCGGTGGAGACCTCGACGCCCTGGAGCTTCAAGCCGTTGGGGTGACCCTCGAAGGGCGAACCGAACTGGCGCAGGCCGGTGACGACGTCATCCATCTTGCAGTAGCCGGTCTGGGCGAGGGCCACGTAAAGGGCCGGGGCCTTGTGGCCGGTGGACCACACGCAACGGTCGCGCTCGGGCCAGTCGGGCTTGGCCGGATCATGGCGCATGACGTGGCAGTAGAGCGCGGCCGTCACGTCCATGATCGAGAGCGTGCCGCCGGGATGGCCGGAGCCCGCGCAATGGATGGCCAGGATGTTGTAGGCACGCATGCGTTGAGCCGCGGCCTGAAGCTGTGGGATCTGCATGGGTTCTCTCCCTTCCCTTCACCGCGAGGAGTCTCAACCATCCCGGTGATGGGGAACTCTTGTCGGATTTGAAACGGAAAGCTCGTTTAATAATATGTCTGATGTGCGCTCAATACATTTGGCGCATTGTTGGGTGATCTTAGGTCAAGTCCGTTCCGGGGCGCAACGATTTTGATCTTGTTAAAAGCACCAAATATCGGGCCTGCGGGTGGCTGAATAAACCTTCACGAACGAATGCTGTTCGCGTGAACGGCACTTCCCCGAATGGAAATCATCGTGAAATGCCGCACATTCATTGTGTCAGTTTATTTCCACCAACAAGCGGCAGCAAGCTGCCGCACTCCACATGGGTGTACATGCGAAAGTGGCGCGAAAACGGGTGTTTTTCGGCGGAGGGGGGGAAGTGTGGAACGCTTCAATGGGGGTGAGGTATTACCGGCGGCGGTGCCGGGGCGAGGTATTATCTCGATTATGGCGGGGAGGTCAGGAGATCGGCGCGGATGGAATCAAGCAGATTGCTGGAGCCGGGGAAGGTCGGGCGGCTCGTGATCGCTTCGAGGAGTTTCGATTTGATCGGGTCGGCAGACTTGCGGTTGGAACCGGCCGATGCGGGGAGTGGCAGGCTTCCGAGCGGCGATTTGCCGATCGGGAGATCGGCGATCCCAGGAACAGCGAGACCGTTCGCGGATACCAGCGCGACGGTTTGGTCGTAAAGCTTTTTGGTCTTGGCGGCGATTTCCTCGATCGAACGGTATGTGGGGACCGAAGGGACTACCGGGACGAATGGAACCGAAGATGGAAGAGTGAGGGATTGAGGATTGTCGATTGACGATTGAGGCTTGGGAGAATCGGTTATCGGCGCGGTTGAATGGGAATCTATGGCCGGAGAGGGATTTTTCCCGGAGCAAACTGAAGTTTGAACTCCGAACAGGAATTCCGACGGCGGGCGATTGCTGGGGCAAACTGAAGTTTGAACTCCTGACTGAAATTGCGGCGCCGGGCGGTCGGGGGGTGGCGCGGAGGGCGGGGTCTTGAGTTGCAGGATCGATTTCTGGACGGAGACGAGGCGCCAGAGGGATTGGATGCCGGCGTTGATCGTGACGAGATTGGGGCGCCGGGAGCGCGCGTCGGGGTCGGACGGGTTGGCGTGGGCGGCTTCGGCCTCAGCGAGGCGGTCGTGCGTCCAACCGCTAAGCAGCTTGCTGAGATCGGCGGCGGCGGATTCGAGCGCGGAGATGGAGGGAGAAGAGGTCAAGTGCTGAGTCCTGAGTCCTGAGTCCTGAGAAAAAACTTCAACCACGGAACACACGGAATACACGGAAAAGATTGCGGGGGCGCGGGTGGAGCGCCGCCCGATGGGGGAAATGATAATCGAGAACAATAAGAAAATGTAATTCCCTTAGCGACCCTTATGGCCCTTAGGAAACTTAATCTGAAAAATAATGAAAATTATTCTTGGGTGAAAATGGACTGAATGGACTGGATGGACCAGAAAATCAAAAAGTCGCAAATTTCGGCTTTTTTGCACGGTCAATGATGTAAGCGATCGCAAAACCTATGGGTAAAAAAACAGCCGAGAGGACGGCATATTTCGAAAGTGGATCCATTTGAGTCTGCTTCGGACGCGATGTTGATCGTATTTTTAACATGACGCGCCAATTTGAGGCTATGCCGATTTCAAGACCAGGCTTCGCAATCCGTGGGTTCTGGCGCCACTCTGGGGTTCTTGATAGATTGGGGGGGCTATAGTGGATCTGAAAAGTTTTGTCCGAGAAGTTCTGTCGCGTCTCACGATTACGATTACGCCGTAAGGCGTGAAATTGAATGCAGAATGTGAACAAATTCTTGCTCACAGAGAAGCAGAGAAACAGAGACGCAGAGAAATTTCAAAGACGGGGGAAAGGGCTGAAGCCAAAGGCCGAGAAGCGCGCTGAAGCG
>JAJFUE010000036.1 GCA_021372575.1 bacterium
GGCGATTCGATGATTGGTTCGATTACGAGCACGAGCACGAGCACGAACGGACAACTATCGGCAAGCGCTCTAATCCTGCACAAGGCCGGAGACAGCGAGAAACCGTTGAAACGGTTTCCGCATACATGGTCGTCCAAGCCCACGCGATGAATCGCGGGGTTACGAGGACGGGTGGTCCATTGTTGGCCGGCGATCCATGTCGCTTCGGGCCGAAGCGACATGCTTATGAAATCGCGTTCGAGGGAGGCCTCGATTACGCTCGGGCTACGGCAGGGGAGCCCGAACTGACGCGGGAAGGATAAACCAAAATGTCCGAAAAAGTCGATTCCCTTACGGACCCTTATGGCCCTTAGGAAACTTAATCTTTAAGAAAAGTGAGATTTTTTTGGGGGTGGACAGAGGCGAATCAAGGACCTGAATGACGCAAAGGACCAAAAGGAGAGATGGCCGAAATGGACTGGATCAATGAAACGGGCTGACGGATCGCTACTGGAATTTGAAGTAACCCAGGCAACACTTTCGCCACAGCCGGCAGGCCGCGTAACAGAAGAACGCGAATTCGCAAAGAAAAAGAACCAGGAAGACCGCATCGACTCCTGGTGGAGAAGGGTTATAGCCGTTCCATTCGAAACCCGTGAACCGGAAATTAAACGCAACAAGCGCCGCGAAGATCGCGATGCCTATCATCGTGCTGGCGATCGAGATCAACCAGCACCAGACGGGGTCCTGACGCGAGCGGCAATACCAGCGAAAGAAAAGAAGAAAGCAGACACCCGAAATTGCGAATGCGAGCGCCATCGGGATACAGAACACCACCGCCACAAAAAACACCGCCGGTATGACTCCAACGTCGTCATAGACTTCGAGTTCATGGAAGTGCAGTGACGAGAACGCAATTGCAACGCAGAGGGGCATCAATGGTATCAACGCATAGGGCCGAATCAACCTGCGCGCCAGGTAACCAGCCGGTCCGGCCAACGTTCGTGCGACATGTTCCCGCCGGCGCTTGTTCGCAAGTCTGATGACTCGCGGCGTCAGACGAAGTTGCGCCCAGAACGGGGCCGCGGCCGCAATCAGGCTTATCCTGGCAAGAAACAAGACCGCGTGATCTTCCGAGTCGATAATGTCCCCCCAGCCTCCGCCTAGTTCGAGTTTCCATTTGCTCTGGACGGAGGTGCCATACCCGATCGCGAGCGCAATCCCGAGCGCACCCATTGCAAGCCCGCGCCAGTGCTGTGCGAGCCACGCTGCGATCCATGGCTCGTTCTCGAACACAAAATATCGCATCCAGCATCTGCGCCATAACCGGCTGGCGGACCAGATTAGAAATAGAATCTCAGCAATGAACAGAATGTTGAACGCTGGCTCCTCGAAAGGAAACAGATAGAAACCGGTTAAAAAACCCGCGAGTCGGGCGTTCATTTGATAGAGCAGCAAAGAGACAACAGCGTTGAGGGGCGCGATCAGGAAAGAGAGGAGCCAGGCTAAAGCAGGATCGCGCGGCGCGCGGCAAAGCCAGCGAAAGAACAGGAACAGGGTGGTCATCGAAAGCGCGGTCGCGAACGCGGTCGTAAGGCAGATCCACAGGAATAAAATCGAGAATACGCCTTCTTCCGGATCATTGATCGAATAGATCGCCACCAGGATGAACGAAATGCAGAACGCGCAGCCCGGCAGCAACAAAAACGGACTGACGATGTTGTGACGCAAGTAACGGCGCGGCTGAACAAACGTAAGGGCGAGTTCCTGACGGCGCCGGTATTCGGAGAGGAAAATGATGCGTGGAGTCAGGCGCAGCTGCATCCAGAATGCGGATGCGAGCGCAATGATTGCTGTTCCGAAAATGATTTGAAGCCCCCCGAACGGGCCGTGCGATCCACGGTAGCACGTGACGGCGAACCCAAGGGCGAACACGATCGAAAACGAGTCGAGCAGAACAGCGCGCCGGTGTTGTTTCAGGTAAGTTGGCATTGAAAGAAGAAACAATTCATTCCGCCTGAAGGCGGAACTACGAACTTTACTTTACTTGAAATCGTCGTAGAGAGAGTGGAGCGTTTTGGCGGTGAGTTTGGGGTTTTCTTGCGCCGCGAGGGACTGGACTTTGGCGAGCAGGTTCATGACCTCAGGGCGGGTGAGCTTGGCGCCGGCTCCGAACTGCTCAACGCGGTCGAGCGTCGCCCATGCCAGGACCAGCGGGACGATGAGAAATCCCAAGACGCCGCCGGGCGCGCCGCCTTTGTGGATGATGAGGACGTAATCCTGCGCGGCTTCGAGGCTCTTGCGCGCGCGGGCGAGGACCTTCGCGCGCTCGAGCGACGGCGGCAGGTAGTAGCGGCCTTCCTTCGCGTCGGACGCCGAATCCTTGAGGATATTGACCAGTTGCAGGCCTTCGCCGAACAGGCGCGCCTGATCGAGGATCGCCTTCGCCTGGCGGGCGGTAACTTTTTGCCCGATCAAAAACAGCTCGGTGAGCATCTCGCCGACGATGCCGGCGACGTAGTAGCAGTAGTGGCGCAGGTCGTCCATGCCGGTCAGGCGCAACGTGCCGTTGTCGTCGGTGCGCGCGACGTATTCGCCCATGCCGGCGATCGTACGACGCGTGTAATGGATGATTTTCCCGCGCGGCTCGGCGTCGATCTTCGCGAGCTCGTCGAGCACGAACGGCGTGGCCGCGAGCAGCTCGAGATAGCCTTCATGCGTGGAGGGCGGATCGCTCAGCCATTCGGCGGGCGCGGCCGCGGGGGGCGTCTCGAGCATCGCGTCGAATTGCTGGAGACAGTCGAGCTTTTTTTCGGGCGGCCACGTCTCGGCGTCCTCGAACGTGTCGGCGATGCGGAACAGCAGGTAGGCGACCGTGACCTGCCGGCGCCAGGGCTCGGGCAGAAACGGGATCGAGGCGCCAAACGTGCGGCTGGTTTTGATCAGCAGGTCATCGAGGTCATACATCGGCTCGGCCATCCAGGCAAGGATGCGGCCCGCGCGGGCCGCCGGTCGGCACACTATAGCAAGGCCGCAGGAGAGGCCCAAGATGATAATGCCAGAGTGATCATGCCAGAGGGCAAAATGACCAATCCGGGCATGATGTTGCAAATGATATGCACATAGTCATTTTATGACCCTGTTTTTATGTTACAAAAATTAAAAACGGGTTATTTTTGGGCCCGGCCGGGTCGATACTTTCATTGAGCCCAAGGCAGTTTCGCGGCGCGAAGAGGAACAAGGTTACGCATGTTAGCGATCGATCCCAAAACCCACGAGCGTTTGCTGGAAATCATTGACCGGGGGGTCAGGCTGCCCCCGTTGCCGATCATCGGCGTGGAGCTGCAGCGCATCGTCAGCCTGCCGTTTGACAAGATCAACGTCGATCAGCTGGCGGACCTTGCGGAGAAGGACCAGTCGCTCGCGGCGCGGCTGCTCAAGATCGCCAACTCGCCGTATTACACGACCACGAAGAACATCACGCGGGTCAAGCAGGCGATCGTCACGCTCGGGCTGGACGAGACGCTGGGGACGCTGAGCTACTTCATGCTGCGGCGGATCATGCCGGCGGTGCCGACGCTGCCGCATTTTGACCCGAACGAATTCTGGCGCCACAGCCTGGGGTGCGCCAACATCGCGCGGATGCTCGGCCATCCGCAATACCTGATGAACAGCCTTCCCGGCGAGCTGTATCTGGCGGGACTGCTCCACGACATCGGCAAGATCGTGCTGGCCATCTACCTGCCCGACGAATTTTCACGATGCCTCGAATTCGCCAATCAGAACAACGTGCCGCTGGAAGAGATCGAATACGCCTCGATCGGCGTCGATCACGCGGTGCTCGGGGCGCAGTTGCTCGAGGCGTGGAACCTGCCGAACAAGATTCTGGACGGGGTCGGGTTTCACCATCGGCCCGAGGAGGCGGCCGAGGAGAACCGGCAGTTCGCGGCGACGATCGAACTGGCCAACATGATGGCGTCGTATCTCGAAGTCGGATGCGGGGGCAATCCGCGCCACAAGCCGCTCGAGAAGGCGATCCTGCGGCAGGATCCGAGATGCCCGCTGTCGTCGCCGGAGGCGTGGGAGCGGTTCATGCGCGGGGTTGCCGTGTCGATCCCGAAACAGATGGCGGCGCTGGATAACGAAACGGCGCCGGCCGCGCCCGCCGAGGCCGCACCGCGCCGGGAGATGCGCGCGACGCCATCGCGCCCGGCGATGCCGCGGCCGGGCATCTGGCGGCGGATCGTGTCGTTCTTCCAGCAATAAGCGCAAACTGGCGTGGCGCCGGCCCGGGACTGTAGAATCAAAACAACATGAACCGGGACGACACGCCCACGAGCGCGAGGCAACCGTTGCGGATCGGCATCGTGTGCTATCCGACGTACGGCGGCAGCGGGGCGGTTGCCACCGAGATGGGGCGTTTTCTTGCGCGGGCCGGCCACACGATCCACTTCATCAGCCTCGCGCGGCCGTTCCGGCTGCTGAGCGATTTCCACGAAAACATTTTCCACCACGAGATCGGCGGCGAAACGTATCCGCTGTTCCCGGGCCAGCTTTATACGATCGCGGCGGCGGTCAAGATCACCGAGATCGTGCGGCACGCGGGGCTCGACATCCTGCACCTGCACTACGCGCTGCCGCACGCGATCAGCGCATGGCTGGCGCGCGAGATGCTCGGCGAGCGCGGCAACATTCCGATCCTGACGACGCTGCACGGCACGGACATCACGCTGGTGGGGTCGAAGCCGTCGTTCCACCCGGCGGTGAAGCTGGGTCTCGACCGCAGCGACCGATTAACGGCGGTCTCGCGGTGGCTCGCCGACGAAACGTGCAAGCTGTTCAAGCTGTGCGGCGGGATCGACGTGATTCCCAACTTCGTCGATACGTCGATTTTCACGCCGGAGCGCGGCGGCTGCACGCGCAAGCACTACGCGGCCGACGACGAGAAGATATTGATGCACATTTCGAACTTCCGGCCGGTCAAGCGACTCGAGGACGTGGTCGCGATCTTCGCGCGCGTGAACGAGCGCATGCCGTCGCGGCTGCTGCTGATCGGGGACGGGCCCGACCGCGAGAAGGCCGCGATAACGGCCGAGAAACTCGGTGTTGGCGATCGCGTGCTGATGCTGGGCAAGCAGCCCGGCGTCGAGCACTTCCTGCCGCTCGCGGACCTGTTTCTGCTCCCGTCGGAGGGGGAGTCGTTCGGCGTGGCGGCGCTCGAGGCGATGGCGTGCGGGGTGCCGGTGATCGGCGTGAAGGCCGGGGGGCTGCCGGAGGTCGTGGCCGACGGCGAGAGCGGCGCGCTGCGCTCGCCCGGAGACGTCGAAGCGATGGCCGCAGCGGCGGTGGAGATTTTGAGCGATGACGGGAAGAAACGCGAAATGGGCGAGGCCGGGCGCCGGCGCGCGATGGAGAAATTCGAGGCCGGCTTGATCGTGCCGAAATACGAGGCGCTGTATCGGGAGATGATCGGGGAGAAGAGCGGATATTAAAAATTCATCGATTACGATTACGATTACGAGCACGAGCACGAGCACGAATGGATCGGCCTGCTATCTGCGGGTAGATAATGCGGTGAAGAAGAACATCGTCGATTGCACGAGGATGATCGCGGGGCCGGGGGGGACGTCGAAATGCCAGGCGCCGATCATGCCGATCACGATCGAGACAAAACCCAGCAACATCGAAACGAACGTCATCTTGATGAACGTCGGCGCGATGAGGCGCGCGGTGGCCGGGGGGATCACGAGGAGGGCCGCGATCAGGACGACCCCGACGATCTTGACCGCGACGACGACCGTGATGGCGAGGAACACGGCGAGAATGTAATCGTCGCGCTCGACGCGGAGGCGGTCGGCCTGGGCCAGCTCGCGGTCGAAGGTGGCATACGCCCAGCGGCCCCACAGCGGAAGCGTTCCGAGGCTTGCGACGACAGCGGCGGAAGCGAGGATCAGGTCGCCGGTTTGGATGGCGAGGATGTCGCCGAACAGGATCGAGAACGCGTCGGCGGTGTAGGTTTTCTTGAGCGCGAGAAAGATGATGCCGAGGGCCATCGAGGTGGCGAAGAAGATGCCGATGGCGGTGTCGCCGCTGATGCGCGTGCGCTGCTGCACGAAGTGGATGCCGACGGCGACGGCGACCGTGAACGGGAGCGCGACGAACAGATAATGCTCCGAGCCGAGGAGGAGCGCGAGCGCGACGCCGCCGAACGCCGCGTGCGCGAGGCCGTCGCCCATGAAGCTCATGCCGCGCTGCACGACGAAGACGCCGTAGTAGCTGGCAAGGAGCGCGACCAAAACGCCGGCCACGATCGCGCGCTGCATGAAGGGGGTGGAGAGAGCTTCCAACATGTCAATTCTCTATTCTCGTGCTCGTGCTCGTAATCGTAATCGTAATCGATGAATTTTTAATATCCGCTCTTCT
>JAJFUE010000055.1 GCA_021372575.1 bacterium
GGAGCGTGGGATTGACGATTTACGATTGACGATTGAGGCTTGGGGGAATCGGTTATCGGCGCGGTTGAATGGGAATCTATGGCCGGAGAGGGAGTTTTCCCGGAGCAAACTGAAGTTTGAACTCCGAACAGGAATTCCGACAGCGGGCGATTGCCGGGGCAAACTGAAGTTTGAACTCCTGGCCGAAATTCCGACGGCGGGCGGTCGGGGGTTGGCGCGGAAGGGGGATTCTTGAGTTGCAGGATCGATTTCTGGACGGAGACAAGGCGCCAGAGGGATTGGATGCCGTCGTTGATTGTGGCGAGGCCGGGGCGCCGGGAGCGCGCGTCGGGGTCGGCCGGGTTGGCGTGGGCGGCTTCGGCTTCGGCGAGGCGATCGCGCGTCCAGCCGCTGAGCAGCTTGCCGAGATCGGCGGCGGCGGATTCGAGGGCGGAGATGGCGGGAGAAGAAATCAAGTCCTGAGTCCTGAGAAAAAACTGCAACCACGGAACACACGGAATACACGGAAAAGATTTGCGGGGACGCGGGTTGGAGCGCCGCCCGATGCGTGAAATGATAATCGAGAACATTGAGAAAATGTAATTCCCTTAGCGACCCTTATGGCCCTTAGGAAACTTAATCTTTAAAAAAATGAAAAAAATTTTGGGTGAAAATGGGGTGAATGGAACTGGTGGACTGGATGGAATAGGTTGGGATGATCCACGGCGCGGGTTTGATGTTGTTTATCGTGATGCGCTGCGATAAAAAAGTGTGCGGATGTGACCTAATCGGTTTTGGAAAGAAATGAGCAGGACGTACCCATGTTCGAGCAAGCCTTCAAGAATATCGACGACGTTCTTTGGAAAGAGGCCGGGTGCACGACCGAGCTCGACTACACCGAGCAGACCTCGTGGCTGCTGTTCCTGAAATATCTGGACGGGTTGGAGCAGGATCGGGCCGAAGAGGCGGAAATGCAGGGGAAGAAGTACGCATTCATCCTCGATAAGCCGTATCGCTGGGAGAGCTGGGCAGCGCCCAAGGACAAGAACGGTCAGCTCGATCACAACAAGTGCCTGGTCGGCGACGACCTGATCGACTTCGTGAACCGGAAGCTGTTCCCCTACCTGCACGGCTTCAAGCAGCGGGCCGAGAACCCGAACACGATCGAATACAAGATCGGCGAGATTTTCGGCGAGATCAAAAACAAGGTCCAGAGCGGCTACAACCTCCGCGAAATCATCGACCACATCGACGAGCTGCGCTTCCGCTCGCAAAAAGAGAAGCACGAGCTGTCGCACCTCTACGAAGCCAAGATCAGGAACATGGGCAACGCCGGGCGCAACGGCGGCGAGTATTACACCCCGCGCCCGCTGATCCGCGCGATGATCCAGGTGGTCAAGCCCAGGATCGGCGAGCGCATCTACGACGGCGCGTGTGGGTCGGCCGGGTTCCTGTGCGAGGCTTACGACTACCTCATGGAACACGGCACCCTGACCACCCTGAAACTGCAAACGCTCCAGACGAAGACCTTCTTCGGCAAGGAAAAGAAATCGCTCGCCTACGTCATCGCGATCATGAACATGATCCTGCACGGGATCGAGGCGCCGAACGTCATCCACACGAACACGCTGACCGAAAACCTCGCCGACATTCAGGATAAAGACCGGTTCCACGTGGTGCTGGCCAATCCGCCGTTCGGCGGCAAGGAGCGCAAGGAGGTCCAGCAGAACTTCCCGATCCGCACCGGCGAGACGGCGTTCCTGTTTCTGCAGCACTTCATCAAAATGCTCAGGGCCGGCGGGCGCGGCGGCGTCGTCATCAAAAACACCTTCCTCTCGAACACCGACAACGCCTCGGTGAGCCTGCGCCAGATGCTGCTGGAGAGCTGCAACCTGCACACGGTGCTCGACTGCCCCGGCGGCACGTTCCAGGGGGCGGGCGTCAAGACGGTGGTCCTGTTCTTCGAAAAGGGCGCGCCGACGCGCAAGGTCTGGTATTACCAGCTCGATCCTGGCCGCAACCTCGGCAAGACCAACCCGCTCAACGACGACGACCTCGCCGAATTCGTGAAATTGCAAAGCAAATTCGCCGACTCGCCCAAGAGCTGGAGCGTGGATGCCAAGACGATCGACAAGAGCACATTCGACCTCTCGGTCAAGAACCCGAACAACGGCGGCGAGGTCAAGCACCGCAGTCCCAAGAAAATCCTCGACGAAATCGCCGCCCTCGACGCCGAATGCGCCAAGATGTTGGCGAGGATTCGGGGGATGCTATGAGGAACGGATGGGAAAGAAAGAGACTCCAAGATTTTGCAGAGACCATCTCGACCGGTCCGTTTGGTTCCGTTCTGCACAAATCCGATTATGCTGATCACGGCGTGCCTTTAGTGAACCCAATCAATATCATCGATGACCGCATCGTCCCTGACCCCTCAAAGCTCATCACTGAGCCCACAAAGCAGCGCCTGAGTAATTATGTCCTTCGAGAGGGCGACATTGTGGTCGGGCGCAGGGGTGAGATCGGACGATGTGCAGTTGTTGGTTTGGCTGAAGTAGGTTGGGTTTGTGGAACGGGTAGCTTCTTCATTCGCCCTTTGCCGTCGGTTGACTCCCGGTTCATCGCTCACCTCATCAGATCAAGCGACTACCGCGAAAAGCTGGAACAGTTGTCAACGGGCACAACGATGAAGAACCTGAGCAATATAGCACTTGCCGATCTCGTCGTTGCTATTCCCTCTCTTCGCGAACAACGGCGGATTGTCGGCATTCTCGACGAAGCATTTGCCGGCATCGCCACCGCCAAAGCCAACGCCGAAAAGAACCTTCAAAACGCCCGCGCCCTCTTCGAGAGCCACCTCCATTCTGTCTTCAATCAAAACGGCGAGAATTGGGTGGTCGCGACACTTGATACGCTCTCGACCAATCTGGATAGCAATCGAGTACCCATCACCAAATGCGACAGAAAGAGTGGTGAATACCCCTACTACGGGGCTTCTGGCATTGTCGATTACGTGGCCGACTATATCTATGAAGGCGATACGCTGCTGGTTTCGGAAGATGGTGCAAATCTCTTGGCGCGATCGACCCCCATCGCATTCTCGGTATCCGGTAAATATTGGGTGAACAATCATGCTCATATACTAAAATTCGAGCACATGGCAACTCAGCGATTCGTCGAGTTTTTTCTGGAGAGCATCAAGCTCGACGAATATATCACTGGTGCCGCCCAGCCGAAGCTAAATCAAAAAGCTATGAACTCGATTCCGATTCCAATTCCAAAAGCAATCGGCGAGCAAAAGAAAATCGTTGGTGACATCGAATCTTTTGCCGCCGAAACCCAGCGCCTCGAATCCATCTACCAGCGGAAGCTCGCCGCGCTGGAGGCGTTGAAGAAGTCGCTGCTGCATCAAGCCTTCAACGGCGAATTGTAAGGAGCCGCCCATCATGAGCCCGTCACCGGTCCGCTACCACCTTGGCAAGTTTCCTCCCAAGGAACTTGACTGGACGCGTTTGATCCCGCTGATCGGCCCGGCGAATGCGGGCCTCGCGCGTTATGATGGCCTGCTGTCCGCGATCCCCAATGCGCACATCCTGCTTTCGCCGCTCATGACTCAGGAAGCGGTCCTGTCCTCGAAGATCGAGGGAACACATGTCACCATCGGCGAAGTTCTTGAAGTCGAGGCTGGCAGCGATTCCGAGACGATTACCCAACCCAAGCGTGACGATGCGGAAGAGGTTCTTAATTATCGACGCGCCATGCGTGCCTGTGTTGAAGAAATGGAACAACGTCCGTTCTCCCAACAGGTCCTACGAACCGCGCACCACCTGCTTATGCAGGGTGTTCGGGGCCGTGATAAAGCTCCGGGAAGTTACCGAACCGAACAGAACTGGATCGGCCCCAAAGGCTGCACAATCGACGAAGCCAGCTTTATACCCGCGGCCCTTGAACATTTGCAAAGTGGAATGGACGTATGGGAACGATATTTCGGAAGCACCTCTGAACCGGATGCGCTCACGCAGCTCGCGATCCTGCACGTTGAGTTTGAGGCCCTACACCCTTTCATGGATGGCAACGGGCGCCTGGGCAGGATGCTTATTCCTCTATACCTTTACCAACGCCGGCTGCTGAACAGCCCCGATTTTTACATGAGCGGCTACCTTGAGGCAAACCGGGAGGAATACCAGGAACGCCTACGTGCCGTTTCACGCGATGATGATTGGACGGGGTGGTGTGTGTTCTTCCTACAGGGGATACGTGAACAGGCGGCGGAAAACGAACGCAAGGCGAGGGCGATTCTTTCTCTTTACGATCGTGTCAAGAGGCAAGTGGCTGATCTGACGCATTCTCAACATTCGTTCCGCACCCTTGATTTTATTTTCCAAACACCGATTTTTTTAGCCCCCTTATTTACAAAATATTCTGGAATCCCTAATCGAGCGACTGCTTCAAGAATCTTAAATATTTTGCGTCAAGAGAACGTCGTGGTCACCCTCCGGGAAGGAAAAGGACGCAGGTCTGGGCTTTATGCGTTTCGGGAACTTTTGAACATCACCGAGGGAAGAGAGGTATTTTAAAGGCTCATCCGTGAGACATACCGGCGTTAATGTCTCATATTTTCGATAAAATGAGACATTGTTTCCGGACCCATGACCTTATTTCCACAGTAAACCGCTCACGGAAACCTTTGCATATTGCTTTTATGTCTCATAATCTGCCAAATTTGAGACACAAACCCTTTAGCATCTCATATGTGAGACATAAAATCGGATGAACGAAGCCGAAACCAGAGCCGAGCACATCGATCCCGCCCTTGCGGCGGCGGGGTGGGGCGTCGTCGAGGGCTCGCGGATTCGGCGCGAATACCCGATCACGCTCGGCCGGCTCGCGGGCCACGGCGGAGTCCGGGGCAGAGCCCTGTCGGCCGACTACGTGTTAATCTACCGCAATACCAAGCTCGCCGTGGTCGAGGCCAAGGCGTGGGACGAGGAGTTGACCGAGGGCGTCGCCCAGGCCAAGGACTACGCCGGCAAGCTCAGCGTTCGCTTCACCTACGCGACGAACGGCCGTGGCATCTACGGCATCGACATGCAGGCCGGGACCGAGGCCGAGCTGGCCAAGTACCCGACGCCGGACGAGCTCTGGAACCTGACCTTCGCCGAGCAGAACGCGTGGCGCGACCGCTTCGCCGCCATCCCCTTCGAGGACCGGGGCGGATACTTCCAGAGCCGCTACTACCAGGACATCGCCATCGAGCGCGTCCTGGACGCGATCAGCCGGGGGCGCGAGCGCATCCTGCTGACGCTCGCCACCGGCACCGGCAAGACGTTCATCGCGTTCCAGATCGCGTGGAAGCTGTTCCACGCCCGCTGGAACCTGCTCGACTGGAAGAGCGGCGCGGAGCCGACGCGCCGGCCGCGCATCCTGTTCCTCGCCGACCGCAACATCCTCGCCGACCAAGCCTACAACGCGTTCTCCGCGTTCCCGGAGGACGCGCTGGTGCGGATCGAACCCGACGAAATCCGGAAGAAGGGGCGCGTCCCGAAGAACGGCAGCCTGTTCTTCACCATATTCCAGACGTTCATGTGCGGGCCGGTCGTGGACGGCAACCCCTCGCCCTACTTCGGCGACTACCCGCCCGACTTCTTCGACTTCATCGTCATCGACGAGTGCCATCGCGGCGGGGCCAACGACGAGAGCAACTGGCGCGACATCATGAATTACTTCGCGCCAGCCGTGCAGCTCGGCCTGACCGCCACGCCCAAGCGCAAGGACAACGTGGACACCTACGCCTACTTCGGTGAGCCGGTCTTCATCTACTCGCTCAAGGACGGGATCAACGACGGGTTCCTGACGCCGTTCAGGGTGAAGCAGATTTCGACGACGCTTGACGAATACGTCTATACCCCCGACGACAAGCTGATCGAGGGCGAGATCGAGACCGGCAAGCGCTACACGGAGACGGATTTCAACAGGATCATCGAGATCAAGGAGCGCGAGGCGCACCGGGTCAAGCTGTTCATGACCGAGATCAACCAGAGCGACAAGACGCTGGTCTTCTGCGCCACGCAGGACCACGCGCTGGCCGTGCGCGACCTGATCAATCAGATAAAGACGAGCAACGACCCGAACTACTGCCAGCGCGTCACCGCGAACGACGGCGACATGGGCGAGCAATTCCTGCGCGACTTCCAAGACAACGAGAAGTCGATCCCGACGATCCTGACGACCTCACAAAAGCTCTCGACGGGCGTGGACGCCCGCAACATCCGCAACATCGTGCTCATGCGACCGATCAACTCGATGATCGAGTTCAAGCAGATCATCGGACGCGGCACTAGGCTCTACGACGGCAAGGATTACTTCACGATCTACGACTTCGTGAAGGCGCACCACCACTTCAGCGATCCGGAATGGGACGGCGAGCCGGTAGAGCCCGAGACGTGCTCGAAGTGCGGTTGCTATCCGTGCGTGTGCGAGAAACCGACGCCGCAGCCGTGCCCGGTATGCGGCAAGCGGCCGTGCGAATGCGAGCGCGGCCCGTGCCCCGTATGTGGCCAGCGACCATGCGTGTGCGAGAAAAAGAAGAAGATCAAGGTCAAGCTGGCCGACGGCAAGGCCCGGACGATCCAGCATATGATGTGCACGAGCTTCTGGCACCCTGACGGCACGCCGATGTCCGCGCAGCAGTTCATGGAAATGCTGTTCGGCAAGCTGCCGGAGTTCTTCAAAAATGAGGCCGAGCTCCGCACGATCTGGAGCGCGCCCGACACACGTAAGAAGCTGCTGGAGGGCCTCGCCGACAAGGGCTTCGGCCGCGACCAGCTCACCGAGATGCAGAAGATCATCGACGCCGAGAAGAGCGACTTGTTCGACGTGCTGGCCCACGTCGCCTACGCGATGCCGCCGATCACACGCGAGGAACGCGCCGCGACGGCCAAGGTCGCGATCGACGGCCGGTTCAACGCCAAACAGAAGGCGTTCCTTGACTTCGTGCTGTCCCACTATGTGAGCGTGGGCGTCGAGGAGCTCGACACGGGCAAGCTGACCCCGCTGCTGCGTCTCAAATACCACACCATTGCCGACGCGGTCCTAGAACTCGGCCAGCCATCCGAGATCGGCAAGGTGTTCACCGGCTTCCAGAAATTCCTGTATCAGCAATTGGCCGCTGCGTGATTGGTCATTTATGGTTCCCAATACCACTGTGTTTCTGAAACGCTTGATTCATAAGAAAAACCCGCAAGCGCCTGATTGAGGGCGGCTTGCGGGTGAAATTGAATGGTGCCGGGAGCCGGAGTCGAACCAGCGGAACATGGATTTTCAGCCACCGCAGCCAGAATTGCACACGGACAACGAAACCATTGTTGCGCACTGAATATTCATGATACGGCGCGCAGACTTTATGCGGGTTGCTGTTTTTGAAGACGTGAAGATCGACTGCGCAACTCAGCCGGCGCTACTCGACAATGACGGTTTCAAAAAAGTTTGTTCTTCTTCGGCTTTGGGCCCAGGAGGCCGAATTCCAGATCCTCGCTCGACAGATCCTGCCCGTTGAACCTCCGGTAGAGATCGCTGTTATTCATCAGGAAGTTATGGGAAGCAAAGTAATTCGGGGGGATCTGGTTCCAGTTGGGGTAGCGTTCTTTGAATTGCAGCAGGTCCTCCTTCGTCCCTTGCATGGCCTGGACATAAGCGCGTCGCATTTCGATGAACTCGCCGACCTCCTTCCGCCACTGTTCGTCAATGAAAGCCGGATCGCGCGGCGTCAGAAGGATGATCACCGATAATTGCGAATCGGAAATTGCCTTTGTTGAGAAGAGATACTTGATGATCGGGACCGACCTGAGACCCGGAACACCCGAATTGCTCGTGGTGGTCTCGCGTTGATTCAAACCGCTCATGATCAAGGTCTGGCCAAGAGACAGGACCGCCTCGCTGCTCGCCGAGATTTTGCTGAACGAGGTTGTTTCCTCCGGTGAGTTTGACGAAAGCACCGACAGGAGCGAGGTGCGTCCGGCCTCGACGGCGAGGTGGATGCGAGGGGCGCCGTCCTCGCCCGGAGTTCGCAGCAGGGTCGGGGTCACGGTGAGCGTCGTTCCGAACGGATAGGGCTTGATGTCTCCGCTGATGTTCCCCGCCACCCGATAAACAAGCTCGCCCCCGGCGAGGAATTTGGCGGGAGTGCCGCTCAGCGTCGTCAGGTGCGGGCGGGACAGGAGGGCCACCTCGTCGTCCGACGCGTTCGCGATGTTCACGTCGTAGTTCACGGAGGCGGAGAAATTCCACGCCTGTTGCGGCAGATCCGACACGAATCCGATCGTGCTTGGCGTAATGAATCCGATCCCGCCATTGCCGCCCTGATGTCCGCCCGCGAAATAATTGAAGCTCGTGTGGATGAGGCGCAGAAAATCGAATCCCTCGTTTCGGCTGTCCAGCTTCAGCACATAAAAAATAATGGCGTCCACTTCGAGCATGCGCCCGGAATCGCCCGCGTCGATCGTGGCTGCCTTTTGTGCGGGCGGCGGAGGAGTGGAGGCGGTTTTCGGTTGCGTTGCGACGGCGGGCGGCGTCGCGTCGGTCTGCGCGGGCGGCATTTCCGGCTGCTGCGCGACGACGACCTCGGCGCCTGCCGTTTCGTTGAGATCGGTGAGATTCTTGAGCGCCGTGGCATTGGCCGGATCGAGGCGCAGCGCCTCCTTGTATGCGGCCACAGCCATCTCGGGAAAGCCGGAAAGGAAGTATGCCTTGGCGAGATTGTTGTAGCCCTGAACGCGCGGGCGAATCGATACGGACTGTTCGAGCAACCGCGAGGCCGGAACCGGTTCCCCACGCCGCAAAAGCATCGTTCCGAGATTGTATAGCGTGTCGGGGTCGTCCGGCTGGAGCGTCAGCGCACGCTGAAATCCGACGATCGACTGATCGATTTCCCCCCGCTCTCCGAGCAGGCAGGCCAGAAGGAAGTTCGATTTCGCATGGAGCGGATTATTCTGAAGCGCAAGCTTCAGTTCGACATCGGCCTTGGCTCGTTTCCCCTTCTGGAGGGCATCACACGCGGATTGATAGTGCCCGTCCAATGGCGGAGCGCCGGCGGTCCCGGCAACCGGCCAGGCCGCGAGCAACGCGACCACGATCCACGCCGCGACGCCGATGCGCTGCATGAGCCGGAACATCGCCCCCTCGCGCCCGAAATAGAGCAAGTCCTCATTGGCCACGATTGGCATCATCGGCCGCCTTCAAGACATTTTCGCCTTGCGTCCAGAAGACTACGAGGCAACTCAAAGATAACAACGCTGCCGTGAGGAACACGGCCAAGGCCAGGGTTGCGCCGGTGTTCAACGGAATCCACTGCGTCAGCAGAACATACATCCACATGGTCATGAACAGAGACGGCAGGAACAGCCAGGGCTCCAGCACATCGCCGGCTCGCGCGAGCCAGTGACACATCCAGGCGTCCCTCCACCAGCCTTCAATCCTGTCCCTCGGCCACCCCACCAGTGGCAGGTGTTCCTCCGGCAATGCGCCCTGCTTGGCCTGCCGGCCCAGGAACTGGAGATATCCCCGGGCCAGGTAGCTCTCGTAGAGCATCACAAATGCCGGAATGGTCACGAGGATTCCCAGAAAGGCGATCGCATATTTGTGAACAGCCTCCTCGCGCCAGCCAAAGATAAATGCATTCGCGATAAATCCCTGGCCGATGAGCAACCACATGATGCGGTGATTGGTCACATCGTTTTCGTGCTTGAGCATGTCACGAATGACGGTCGTGTAGTGTTCCCGTCCGACTTCATACATGGCATCGCTCATCATCTCCTTGCCTCTCTGGCTTCCGTGGCGCCCTGGGCGAACGCGGCCTGCTTGCCGACTTCCAGGGCCCGCCGGGCATCCAATAAGCCGTAAAGCTGGATGAGCTTGGCCACGAGCCCGGTCCAGCCGGTCTGATGGCTCGCGCCCAAGCCTGCGCCGTTCTCGCCGTGGAAGTATTCGTAAAACAGGATGTGATCGCGCCAGTGAGGATCGGTCTGGAACTTCTCGGTGCCGCCGTTGACGGGCCGCCGGCCGTGTTCGTCGCGCAGGAAGGTGCTGGTAAGCCGCTCCGCGATCTCCTTGCTCACCTCGAACAGATTCATCATGTTCCCCGAGCCCGTGGGGCACTCGATTTTGAAGTTGTCGCCGTAGTAGAGATAGAAGTTCAGCAGGGCCCGGATGATCATGGCGTTGACCGGCATCCAGACCGGGCCGCGCCAGTTGGAGTTGCCGCCGAACATGCCGGTGTTGGACTCGGCCGGCAGGTAGTCCACGCGGTACGACTCGCCATGCACGTTGAAGATGAACGGGTGCTGCTGGTGGAACTTTGAAAGCGAGCGGATGCCGTGGGGGCCGAGGAACTCGTTCTCGTCGAGCATCTTCGTGAGGATCCGCCGCAGCCGCTCCGGCGTGACCATGGCCAGGATACCGCGTTCCGCCACGCCGAAATGGCCCGGGCCGGTGGGATGCATCGTCGTCGCGAGTTCCGGAATCCGGCGCATGCGTTCGGCGATTTGAGCCATCATGTGCGGGAGACGCTCGCGCTGCCACTCCTCGATGACCGTCGTGGCGCACAGCGGCAGCAGCCCCACCATCGAGCGCACCTTGAGCCGCTGGGAGCTGCCGTCGGGTAGCCGCAGCAGGTCGTAATAGAAGCCGTCCTCCTCGTCCCACATGCCGTCCGATCCGGGCCGGTTCATGGCCGAGGCGATGTAATAGAAGTGCTCGCCGAACTTCAGGGCCATTTCCTCATAGTTGGGGTCGTAGGCGGCAAGCTCGATCGCAAGCTCGCCCATATTCTGGCTGAACAGGGCCATCCACGCCGTGCCGTCGGCCTGCTCGAGGTGCCCGCCGGTGGGGAGCGGTGCGCTGCGGTCGAAGACGCCGATGTTGTCCAGGCCGAGGAACCCGCCCTCGAACACGTTCTTGCCGAAGCGGTCCTTGCGGTTCACCCACCACGTGAAGTTCGTGACGAGCTTGTTGAACGTCGCCTTGAGGAAATCGAGATCGGTCTCGCCGCGCAGGGCCTGCTCGGTGCGGTGCAGGAAGATCGTCGCGAACGCGTGGACCGGCGTGTTCACGTCGCTGAAATTCCACTCGTAGGAGGGCATCTGGCCGCTCGGGTGCAAATAGACGTTCTTGAGCATCAGTTTCATCTGCTCTTTGGCGAAGTCCGGGTCCACGATCGAAAGCGGCAGCGTGTGGAACGCCAGGTCCCACGCCGCATACCACGGGTACTCCCACTTGTCGGGCATCGAGATGACGTCCTCGTTGAGCATGTGGAACCAGTCCGAGTTCCGGGCGCTTTGATACCCCGAATGGAGGGGGTTGGAGTGATGCTCGTCGAGCCAGTTGTCGCCGTCGAAGAAGAAGAACTGCTTGCTCCACAGCATGCCGGCGAGGGCCTGGCGCATGACGTTGGCCTTGTCCTCGCCCACCGACAGCGGCGTGACCGACTTGTAAAAATCGTCGGCTTCACGAACTCTTTCATCGAAGATTTTATCGAACGGCTTGCCGAAGGGCTTGGCCGTCTGGTCCACGGAATCCCTGGCAAGCCGCAGGCGAAGCACCTGAGTCTGCCCGGCGCCGATGTTGAACTGGTAGTGCGCCGCGGCCTTGGTCCCCTGATTTTCGGGATTCACGACGCCTTGTTTGCCATCAACCACATAATCATTGATGCCGTCCTTGACGTACGGGCTCTCGTTCGGTTGCCCGAAGAGCCGTTCGTAGTTCGTGTCGTTCTCGGTAAAGAGCAGCGGCGCCTCGCCGTCGCAATACATGGTGAATTCGCCGAGCGCGGGATGCTCCGCCAGGACCGCGCTCGTGCCCGGCGGCGACTTGACTTGCCTGATGCCCGGCTTCACGGCGGCCCGGTTGGATTCGGCGATCCAGGCCGCCCAGTCGTTGCGGAACCACAACGTCGGCAGCAGATGCAGCTCGGCCGCCTCCGGTCCGCGGTTGGTACTGGTGATCTTCACGAGGATGTCTTCCGGACCAGCTTTGGCGTACTCCACAAAGACGTCGAAGTAGCGGTCCTGGTTGAAGACGCCGGTGTCGAGGAGTTCATACTCCATTTCGTTGCGGTTGCGCCGGCGGTTGGCCTCTACCAGGTCGGTGTAGGGATAGGCCGCCTGGGGATACTTGTAGAGGTACTTCATGTAGG
>JAJFUE010000056.1 GCA_021372575.1 bacterium
CCAGCGTCTGGCCGTTGAGTCCGCTCGGCGGTAAAACCACCGACCGGAGAGCCGGATGCGGGAGACCCGCCCGTCCGGTTCGGAGGGAGGGGGAGTCGGAAGGCTCTCCCTACCCCTATCACATGGGCACCCGCCGGCACGGTGGTGGCAACCGGCCATGCCTCTCGTCGAGACTTTTGCAAGAAGCTCACGGTCTAAAATTACGCACGGCATCCGTGTAAAACCATATCCAATTGAGCGTGGATAAAATTTCACCATCCACCCTTCACCCGTCAATCAATCTTCTCCAGCACGGCCGGCGAATCCCATGCAAAGAGCGCCGTCGTGGATGTGATCATGTCCTGCTGCGCGGGCTTGAGCTTTTTCAGGAAGACCGTGTTCTCGTCCCTGCTCGTTCCGGGCAGCTTGCCGGCCTTGACCATCTCGCCGAATTCCTTGACGTTCGGCGCCCAGATGAGGCCGTTGCCCTGGCCGGCCTTGACGATTCCGACGAGCCACCACGGCGTCCCGTTCTCCCCGGCGTCGTTCGGGTCCAGGCTGCTCATGCTCATCACGAGCCACGGCCCGGACTGCCGCACGACGAGGTTGGCCGTCTTCATCTGGAACTTGTCCTTTTCGTCCTCGATCCACGCCATGCGCAGCGTGCCGCTGGTGGCGTCGGCGACGCGGACGACCAGCGGCGTGCGTTCCTTGTTCAATCCGCCGCGCGCCAGCCACGTCCCGTTCCACGCGTTGGGATCGAGCGGCTTGGCGAGCGGCCGACCGAGCGGCTCCGTCATGCGAACCGTCGCGCAGCCCGAAATCATGATCATGAACAGCGCAAACATCATCAGCTTCTTCATGGCAACACCTCCGCATTGGCGATCGTCCGCCTGATCGCGATCTTAAACATCAGACTTGTTTCAAACTCTAGGGTTTGGCCGATTCGGCCGGTGTCGCCGTCGGCGACGGTGACGGTACCGGCGGCAGTCCCGCCTCGACCAGCAGTTCATTGCGCTTTTTGAACGCGTAGCCCGTCGGGTCGGCCTTGAACGCCGTCTCGTCCCCGGTCGGGGGCACGCCCGCGCTCTCGTGGGCGTCGGCCAGGTATTTCATGATTTCGAATTCGTCACGCCGCCCGAGGAACCGCCGGAATTTCCAGTAGCCGCCCTCGTTCACGATGAACAGCGCGCGCATGGAGGCGACGTCGCCCGGCTCGTGGACGAACACGACGCCCTTGTCGCCGTGCGTGTGCACCTTGGTGATCGTTGGGTGGACGAGGCTCTTGCCGAAGCGCAGCATCACGTGCAGGGCGTTGAAGCGCTCTTCGCGCTCGTCGGAGGCCGGATCGGCTTGCGGCGAGAATTTGGCCAGCAGCCTGCGGTTTTCCTCGAGCCACGCCATGTCCTCGCTGCTCATGAACGGGATCAGGTCCTCCCAGCCATCCTTGACCGAATAGTCCTTGTGCAGTTCGAGGAAGAAGCGCGCCGTCATGACCTTGGGGTCGGTCTGCGACTGCAGCAGCATCTTCTTGCGGGCCTCGGCCTCGTTTTTGGCAAGGATGCCGAGTGCCACGACCAGGAAGATGACCGCGATGACGATGCCGAGGATCATGGCGTTGCCGCCGCGGCCGCGTGGCGGCCCGACCCTCCGGTTGACGATGTTCAACAAGCTCATGCTCCGGGTCTCCCGATCGAAAACTGTTCGCCGCCCATGACTCAAAAGGTACTCCCGCGCCCCGTCACTTGGCAAGCCATTCCATGATCGGGGAGGCGAGACCGGCGGCGAGCCACGCCACGGCCAGCAGGGCAAGCCAAGCCAGTCCGGCGGCGCAATAGGTGAGTATCTGGAATGACGATGGGGGATTCCCTGATTTGTGCGGATTTTCGCTCATTGTCACCCTGACCACACGCTTTGTGTGTAAAGATTGCGCAATCGGCCGCAAGACGTTTGTTTCAGAACATTTCCAAAAACAACTTCAATATTTCAAATTCAAAGACTTACACGCATATTACAAAATCTGACAAATAGATGATCGGTTTGGTTCTTTTGTTGCTTTCAGTTGGCGTAGTCGATGTACTGGAGTCACAAAGCATGTTCCAGGGGCCTGACGGAATCAAGCAATATCTGCGGGAGATCAGCGACCACCGGGTGCTGACGAAGGACGAGGAGCACGCCTTGTTCGAGCGTCTGCGTTCGGGGGACGAATCGGCCCGCCAGGAGATCCTGTGTTGCAACCTGCGGCTGGTGGTGCGGCTGGCGCAGCAGTTTCGGGGCAAGGGTCTGGCCATGGAGGACCTGATCCAGGAAGGCAACATGGGCCTGATGGATGTGATCAAGCGGTTCGATCACAACCTGGGTTTCCGTTTCTCGACGTATGCGGCGTTCTGGATTCGCCAGTCGATGCAGGTGGCGCTGCGCAAGCAACGGTCGATGATCCGCATTCCGGTGCGCAAGATGCGCCAGCTCGGGCAGATCAACAACGTGATCCAGGAGTATCAGTCCATTTGCGGGCGCCAGCCGACGACGGCCGAGCTGGCGCGCCGGCTCAAGATCGACGAGGCGCACGTCGAGGATCTCATGGGCATGTCGCGGACGGCCGTATCGATTGACATGCCGCTCGACGAGGAGGGTTCGACCCTGCAGGACCATCTGGCCGACGAGACGCTCAAGCCGGCTTCCGACCAGACGATGCAGTCGGAAATGGAGCGGCGCATCGAGGCGGCGCTGGCCCAGCTCAGCGAGCGCGAGCATTCGGTCCTGCGGTTGCGGTTTGGCCTGGGGGGGCAGAAGCCGCGCAGCCTGCGCAACGTCAGCAAACGGGTTGGCTTGAGCCAGGAGGGTGTGCGCCGGGTGGAACAACGCGCCCTGGCCAAACTCGGTCGGCAACAGTTCCGCTGCCAATTGGCCGGGCTGCTGTAAAAGAAATCCTGTCCAAAAGACCTGCCGATTCCCAAAAAAGGTTTGACTATCCACCGGGGCTCCTTTAAAACCCTATATCAGCTTGCTTTAGGGGATGTCCGAGCGATCGCTGAACAGTGCTGACGGGAAGTGGCGATCGGCGCACGATGAGTTGGGGGCAAGCATCTCCATCATGATGATCCTGGTCGGGGGTCTCGCGCGTTGAGCGACAACAGAAGCGGTGCCAAAATTTCGGCGCGCGTGGAATGCCTTTCGGCCAGGCACTCCAAAATGCTTGTCATGGACAAGTTGTCATAAAGGCTAGTGTAACAGGATGACGGCTGCAGTCCGCAACTGCGTTGGCGTGGATATCGGTTCCGACTGGATCCGGGTTGCCAATTTGGAGATGACCCGGCAGGGTCCCCGTGTGCTCGACCTGCTCGAGGAGCGCATCGAGCTGGAGCCGGACCTGACCGAGGACAAGCGTTTTATCGCGCTGGCCAAACAGCTTCAGGAGATGCTCAAGCGCGCGAAGGTGCGCACGCGCAACGCGATCTTCTGCGTGCCGGGCCAGTCCGTGTTCGTGCGCCGCATCCGCCTGCCGCGTGCCAAGCCCGACCAGATGAACCGGATGGTGCGCTACGAGGCGCGCCAGCAGATTCCGTTCCCCCTCGACAAGACGATCATGGAATACCAGGTGTTCGAGGAGGAGGGGCTCAAGGAAGTCCACGTCCTGCTCGTCGCCATCAAGCGCGACTTCATCAACAACTTCATGAAGCTGATCCGGCGGACCGGCCTCAAGGTCCTTGCCATCTCGGTTTCCTCGATCGCCCTCTACAATTTCCACGAGTTCAATTCGCTGCGGCACGCCGCGGAGGCCGCCGCCGAGGCCGCCGCCGAAGGCAACGGCAAGGCCGCCAGGAAGAAGGGGCTCTCGTTCGGCAGCCTGTTCAAAAAGAAAGCGGCCAAGGAAACGGCGACGGCCGTCGCCGAGCCCGGCGCGGAGGAAGCCGTCGCCACCGAGGCCGAGCCTGAGCAGATCCAGGCCTTCGTCAACCTCGGCGCATCGCTGATGGACCTGGCCATCTCCAAGCCCGGGTCGGCGCACATGATCGGCTTCGTGCGCTCGGTGCCGCTGGCCGGCAACGAAATGGACCGTGCGATCCGCGACAAGCTCCGCATCGAAAAGATGGAGCAGGCGCGCCAGATCAAGGAGAAAGAGGTTTCGGTCCTCTCGACGGAGTTCGAGATGGACGAGGACGCGCCGCAGGTCAACATCGAGGCCAGCGAGGCGGCCACGTCGGTCGCCGACCGCATCATCGGCGAACTGCGCCGCTCGCTCGACTTCTACATTTCCCAGCCCGACGGCGTGGCCGTCGATAGCATCGTGCTGTCGGGCGGCCTTGTGCGGCTCACGCACCTGGTCGATTACATCGAGGAAAAGATGGGCATCCCGGTCGTCGAGGCCGAGCCGCTTCACGACAAGCTGCGCATGCCCGACGCGATGCCCGAGCACTTTTCGGGTTTCGCCATCGCGATCGGCCTGGCCCTTCAGGGCATCGGTGCCGGCCAGAACCGCGTCGATTTCCTTCCCGAGGACATCAAGACCGTCCGCGGCCTTCAGGAGCGCAAGCTCGAGGTCGCCGGCATGATCGCGATGCTCATCGTGATCATTATGATGAGCCTGAACGTGGGGTTGTCGCAGATCCAGCAGTCGCGTGAGGACGAGAAGAAGTACGCGGAGATGATCACCAAGTACAAGGCCAACGCCGATCTCGTCACCCAGGCCATCAAACGCCACGACGACGTGGTCAAGTCGGTCGATTCGCTCAAGCAGCTGGCCGACGTCGGCCGCGACTACCTGTTAAAGTTCATGAAGCTGCTCGTCGAGCGGCGCCCGCCGGAAATGCTGATCGACAACATCATCCTGCGCTCGGACGGCATCGTCGTCATCAGCGGCAAGGCGCGCGCCATCAGCGACATCAACAAGTTCATGGACGGCCTCAAGGACCTCAACATGATCGTGTTCGAGCCGAAGTTCTCCAACTGGCCCGACCAGACGATCGATCCGCGTTTCAACTCCGCGATGTACAGCTACACGATCACCTTGAAGACCCTGCCGCTGAACAAGGGACGAATCCGGTTTGTCGGCGAGCGCCCCTTGATCTATAAAAACATTCAGCCTGGATCCGTGGGGCGTCGCCGATAGCGAAAGAGAGTTGTGATTCGTGGCCAAGCAAGCCAAAAAGACCAAGGAACGCAAGCCGACCCGGATTGAGATCATCATCCGGGAGAATCCCGCGCGCGCCGTCGTGGTGGGCCTTGCCATCGTGTTTGTCCTGCGCATCGGGCTGTTCCTGACCGAAGCCAATCCGGTTGCCGATACGCCGGCGCCGCCGCAGAAGGCGCCCATCCCGACGCAGATTGCGTTCGGCGAGCAGCTCGTCACGCTCCTCAAGCCGCGCCCCGCGTTCGACCAGTCCGATTTCAAGGAACTCGAGACCGCCAACATCTTCGATCCCAAGCAGGTCCTTGACCCGGGCGAAAAGGCGCGCGCGGCCGAGCAGGAATTCCAAAACGCCTATGCGGCGCATGAGCTTTACCTGAAGACCAAGAAAAAAGAAGACCTCGACGCAGCCAAGAAGGCCGTGAGCAAGACGCTCGCGATCCTGCCGAGCCACTTCCTGGCCCGCCAGCTTCGCGACAAGATCGACAAGGAAATGGGGCAGGAGACGGCGGCGGCCGAGGCCGCGGCCCTTGCGGCCCGCGGAAGCAAGCAAACAACCGGAACGACGACTCAGGCCCCGCCGCCCGAGCCGGCGCCGGAGCAGTAAAACCGATCGCAAGGGGAGGATCGACGGCTTCCGTGCCGATTTGATGCGGACTTACGGAAGCTTTTACTTGACAAAAAAGCGGTCATCGGAGAACACCTTAGTGTGGTTGCAAGTCCGCGGCTAAAGCGGACGTGTTCATAAACGATTCAGAAGTCAAATTTCAATCTAACTATCGCATGAGGAAGTAGGACGCGCGGCAATGGAAAAAGTGTTATCGATCCGGTGGCAAATTCTCGGCTGCGTTATGGCGATTCTGCTCATGGCGCATGTTGCCGATGCCCAGGCTCCGCAACCGATCGACCCCGAGGCGGGCAAGGTTTCCATCGGTGCCAACACGATGGAATCGAGCAAGCTGGCCAAGCTGACGAAGAACCTTGACCAGGCCGCCCAGGAATTCCGTGGCGCGAACTTTGCGGCCGCCGTGGCGTTCTACGACGCGGCGCTCAAGCTCGACCCCACCCTCAGCGAAGCCGGCGAAAAGAAGGCCCTCGCCCAGCGCCTTGACGAGGCCCAGAAGTCCGCGCGCAGGGACCTGCCCGCGGGCAACCGCGAGCGCAACCGGTTCCTCGCCGAGTGCTTCCGCGCGGCCAACGACTACATGGCCAAGCAGCAGTACGACAAGGCCAGCCAGGCGTTCTACAAGATGTGGCTGACGGCGGGCGACTATCAGGGCAAGACGCTGAGCCTCTACGCCGACGCGCGGTCCAAGGCATCGACGCCGGCCGTGAAAACGGCTGTCCTCAATGGCGACGCCCCGCTGCCGCCGCCGCCGCCGGCCCCCGCGGTCTCTTCGACCGCCGTGCAGGCCGCGCCCGAGTCCGTCACCGAGTCCGATCCCGCCATCCGGCTTGAAGTCAGCCGGCTCCTTCACCTCGCCAAGAAGGCGATCGACGAAGGCAAGCTCGACGAGGCCAGCCGCCACATCAAGCGCATCCAGGAACTCTCCCCCGACAACGCCCAGGCGCGCCAGCTTGCCGAACAGCTGAGCACGCGCGGGTTCGATCCCCAGCAGCGCATTCAGGACCTGATGGGCATCGCCAACAAGCTCATGCAGGAGCGCCGTTGGACCGACGCGGCGGCGAACTATCAGGAAGTCCTCAAGCTGGACCCGAAGAATCACGAGGCCACCGTGCAGCTGGCCAAGGCCCAGCGCGAGGAAGGCTTCACCAACGATACCAAGGCCGCCAAGAACAAGTTCGAGGCCAACGTCCAGGTCGATACGCTCCTGAAGGAGGCGCGCGCCGCCTATAACAACAAGGACCTGGCCAAGGCCCGCGAGTGCTGGAACAAGGCCCTCGAGATCGACCCGAACAACAAGGACGCCAAGACGTGGCTCGAGGAGACGGACCCGGCGTGGGCAACCTACCAGGCGACGGTTTCCAACCAGGCCAAGCAGAAGGCCCGCTCCGAGCAGGCCGAGAAGCTGCTCAGCTCGCCGATCCGCATTGCCACCGAGCGCGAGATACCGCTTTCCGACTTCATGTATCTGCTGAGCAACACGACCCCGGTCGAGCTCGAGTATTACATCGCGCAGGGCGCCGACGTGCCGGTCATGGCCAACTTCGTCGATAAGTCGCTGCGCTCGATCCTGGACACGGTCTTGCCCCCCAAGGGACTGACGTGGTCCATCAACGACAACAACGTCATCACCATTGAGCAGAAGATCGATACGCGCATCATCAAGCTGTCGCCGATCCAGCTGTCGCAGGTCCGCTCGGCGCTGGACCTCGGCGAGCTCCAGCGCAACGTGTGGGGCCAGGCGACGCCGCCGTCGCCGCAGGTGGAGATGAAGGTCGATGAGCGCACGAACCTGCTGATCGTCTCCGGCTCGGCGATGCACATCCAGCGCGTCGAGAGCTTCCTCAAATCGATGCCGGCCAACGCCACGCCGGGGCTCGACACCCGCATGTATAAGATCCGTCCCGAGGACGCCCAGAAGATTCAGGCCCTTATCAGCACGCTGATCCAGATCGATTCGCAACGCCCGTTGGCCCTGCAGCGCACGGCCTTCGCGCAGGGCGACGACCTGATCATCCACGACACCCCCGAGAACCTGACCAAGATCGAGGAACTGCTGCTCGACAAGAAGTTCATCCAGCGCCTGACCAACGAGGAGCTTACGATCGCCAACTTCAGCCTCGTCCCGCGCGACGTCGAGGAGATCCAGTCCGACTACATCAACGACATGACGGGGCGCATCGTGGAGGCCATCGAGACGTTCCTCTACTCGCAGGAAGGCGCGCAGAAGGCCTCGGCCGAGGGCCGCCGCCTGTGGTTCGACGAATCGACCCTCCAGTTGACCATCGTCGATTTCCCATCCAACATCGACCAGGTCCGCAAGTACATCGAATCGCTGCCCGAGTTGCGCAAGGGTCCGCAGCAGGATGTCGTGTTCCTCGAGTATGCCGAGTCCGACATGCTCGCTCCGAGCCTTGAGCGCATCCTGAACCTGACCACCGGCATGGGCGGCGCCGGCACGTCCGGCAACGAGGTGCGCTTCACCCTGCGCCGCGGCGATCAGCGCGAGTTTGCCGGCGCCACGTTCCGCATCATCCGTGTCGAGCAGAACGATCCCCAGGACCGCCACGACGACACCGTCGAAATCTCGATCAACGTCCCGGGCATCGGGCCGCAGCAGACCACGGTTCAGGAAATGCAGAGCCAGCTGGTCACGGACTACGAAATCACCGCCGAGGATGTGCTGCCGAGCTCGGGCACGAACGGTGAAGGCCAGGCCCGTCTGCTCATCCGCTATATTCCGCAGATCGTCCAGCAGCAGATCAGCCAGGCGCGGCAGCAGGGCCTCCAGGGCCTGCCGACGCCCGGCGGCCAGCCTTCGACCGAGGAGCAGGGCATTACGATCAACTCCTTCGCCGACCTGAACGCGATCGTCCTGCGCTACGAAAACGCCGAGCTTCACACGGAGGCCGTCGCCCTCATCAAGCAACTCGACAAGCCCACGCGCCAGGTCGAGATCGAGACCAAGTTCGTCGAGGTCAATGAGACCCGTGCCAAGGAATTCAGCTCCGACTTCAACGTCGCGGGCCTTGGCAAGGGGCGCAGCATCGACTGGGACACCCAGTTGATCAACACGCGCTTCGCACAGGACCAGGACGAATTCCGCGATCCGTTCAGCCCGATGATCGAGGAACTCAACCAGGCCAACCTCATCAAGGGCACGACCGCCATCAGCATGGTGTTCGGCTCGTTCCCGAACCTGCAGTGGAACCTGCGGCTGCTTGAGGCCGAGGGCATCCTGAACATCGTGAACGGCCCGCGCGTCACGGCGCTGCACGGCGTCCAGGCCGAGTTCCGCATCGAGCAGTACTTGCCGCAGAACGCCGGGGGCACTACGACCAACAACAACACGGTTCAGGTCCTGCAGAACCCGTTGCTGCAGTCGCTTAGCGGCCAGAACATCCAGCTGGCGACGCAGGACGAGGCGCAGAACAACAACATCGCGACGGCCGTCGTCCTCCAGGTCACGCCGTCGATCACGTCCGACAAGAACATCATCCTGCGCCAGCTCACCGCCGAGTTGATCGACCTTGACCAGAACCTCGGCGACCTGCTCGAGGCCCAGGACCTCGGCGGCGGCACCACCGGCGGCGCAACCGGCTCCACGTTCTTTGCGCCGGTCGCCTCACCCCGGGCCACCATCAACTCCGGCATGTTCGGCGTCAAGCGCAAGAAGATCGTCACCGACGCCCGCATTTCCAACGGCGGCACGATCGTGCTGGGCGGCTGGACCGGCGAGCGTTCGACCGAGGATACGAGCGGCGTTCCGCTGCTGCGCAACATGCCCTACATCGGCAAGCTCCTGTTCAGCCGCGAGCAGCGCAACCGCAACCGCACCACCCTGCTGATCTTCCTGACCGGCTGGATCGTCAACACCGACTGATCCAACCACATGAAGTAGTGCTGAGTCCTGAGTGCTGAGTCCTGAGTGCTTGATACAAGCATTCAGGACTTGGTATGCTCATCGTGTTCGATAGATTGCCCCGTTTTTCCGCTCTCCGCATTCCGCATTCAGGCTCAGTACTCAGCATTCAGACTCAGCCCTCAGGACTCAGCACTCAGCACTGAAATGATGCCCACCTCACTGCACTTGATTGACGGCCACTCCCTCGCCTTCAAGGCCTACTACGCGATCCGCGGGTTGACCGGCCCCGGCGGCATGCCCACCGGCGCCGTTTTCGGTTTCCTGCGGATGCTGCTCAAATTTCTCGACGACACCAAGCCGACGCACCTCGCGGTCGTGTTCGACACGCCCAAGCCCACCTTCCGCCACGAGCTCTACGACAAGTACAAGATCAACCGCGAGGCTCCGCCCCCCGATTTCGACGCCCAGATGCAGTGGATCGGCCGGCTGCTCGACGCGATGGGACTGGCGGTCTATCGGGTGGAGGGTTTTGAGGCCGACGACGTGATCGCGACCCTTTGCGAGCGCGTCGCGGCCCAGGGCGGCGAGGCCGCGATCCTCACTGCCGACAAGGACATGCTCCAGCTCGTTGGGGAGCGCGTGGTCGTGCTGCGGCCGGGGCTGGACGAAATCCGCCGCTGCGACGCCGCCGCCGTCGTCGATCTGCTCGGCGTCGCGCCGGATCGGGTCGTCGATTACCTCGCGCTTCTAGGCGACGCCAGCGACAACGTCCCCGGCGTCCCCGGCATCGGCAAGAAAACGGCCGCCCAGTTGCTCAAGACCCACGGCTCCCTCGATGCGGTCCTTGCCGCCGCCGAGTCGATCACGAAGCCGAAGCTGCGCGAGTCGCTCGTGGCCAACGCCGAACAGGCGCGCCTCGCGAGGCGGCTCGTGACGCTTTGCCGCGACGTGCCGCTGGAGTGGTCGCTCGAGTCGTGCAGACTTCCGGACACACTGTTGAATCCCGGCGTCGTCACGCTCATTGAGGAACTGGGTTTCCAGTCGAGTCTCAAGGAGCGCGGCGTCAAGCCAGCCGAGGCCCCGGCGCCGCGCGCCGTTTCGGTTGCGGCCCCGGAAGTCAGGCTGAATTACCAGGTCATTCGCGACGAGGCGGCGCTTGACCGCTGGCTCGAGCACGCGATGGCCGCGCCGTGGGTCGCGCTCGACACGGAGACGACTTCCACCGACGTCATGGCCGCCGATCTCGTCGGCATCTCGCTCGCCGACAAGCCGGGCGAGGCGATCTACATCCCGGTGGGGCATCTGGATCACGTTGCCGGTGGCCCGCAGCTTGCGCCCGGCGTCGTTCGCGAAAAGCTTGCGCCGCTCCTTGCCGGTTTCGGTCCGCGCCTTGCGGCGCACCACGCCAAGTTCGACTGGAAGATCCTCAAGCGCGCGGGATTCAACCCGGCCGACGCGGCGTTCGACACGATGATCGCGTCCTACGTGCTCAATCCCGACCGCCCCGGCGGCCACGGTCTCAAGGCGCTTGCGCACGACCTGTGCGCGATGGGGATGATGCCCATTTCCGAGCTCATCGGCTCGGGCCGCAAGATGATCACGATGGCCGAGGTCGATGCCGACACGGCCGGCCGTTACGCGGCCGCCGACGCCGACGCCACGCTGCGCCTGCGCGACCGCCTCGCCCAAGGCCTCGACGAGACGCCGTCGCTCAAGAAGCTGTTCGAGGAGATCGAGATGCCGCTCATCGCGGTGCTGATCGACATGGAACTCGGCGGCTTTAACATCGACACGGCCGCGCTCGACGAGCTGCGGCATGAACTCAGCCACAAGATGAGCGAGCTGTGCCAGCGGATCTGGCGCGAGGCCGGCCACCCGTTCAACATCGGTTCGCCGAAGCAGGTTGGCGAGGTCCTGTTCCGCGAACTGGGCCTCGCGACCGGGAAAAAGGGCAAGACGGGGTGGTCCACCGCGGAGGCCGAATTGGAACGTTTGGCTGCCTTCCACCCGATTCCGCAATTAATTCTTGAATTTCGCGGATACGAAAAGTTACAATCGACATACATAGACGCGCTGCCGAGAATGGTTTATTCCCAGACGGGACGCATTCATACCTCATTTAATCAAACGATAGCTGCCACCGGACGCCTGACGTCAACAGACCCGAACCTGCAAAATATTCCGATCCGCACCGAGCTTGGTCGAGCAATCCGGCGCGCGTTCATTGCGGACAACAACCAACACGTTCTGGTCAAGGCGGACTACTCTCAGATCGAACTCAGAATTCTGGCCCATGTGAGCGGCGACGAGCAGCTCAGGGCCGCATACCAGGAGGGAAAGGACATTCACCGCCAGACGGCGGCCCAAGTCTTCGGCGTCGAGCCCGCGGCCGTCACCCCGGCCATGCGCTCGCAATCCAAGGTGATCAACTTCGGTATCATCTACGGGATGAGCGCCCACGGGCTCGCCCAGCAACTCGGCATCGGGCGCGGCGAAGCGGCCCGGTTCATCGAGCGTTACTTCGCGACCTATCCCGGCGTGAGGCGCTGGATCGAACGCCTCCTCGAGATCGCCCGCCGGACCGGCTACGTGGAAACGCTCGCCGGGCGGCGCCGGCCGGTCCCCGACCTTACGGCCAAAAACCGGATGATCCGCGAGGCCGCCGAGCGCGTGGCCGTCAATGCCCCGATCCAGGGGACGTGCGCCGATATGATCAAGATCGCCATGCTCAACCTCCACCGCCAGTTGCCCGGCGTGGCCCCCGGCGGCCGCATGGTCTGCCAGGTGCATGACGAGTTGGTCTTCAGCATCCCGCGCGAGCGGCTCGATCCGGCCGTTGCGCTGATCCGGCGACTGATGGAGCGCGCGATGCCGCTGGACATCCCGGTCGTGGTCGATATCAGCCACGGCGCGAACTGGGCGGAGTGTTGACGATGAACTACCGGCTCGGCCTGACGGGAACGTTTGGAAGCGGCAAATCGACCGTCGCCGCGATCCTGCATGAGCATTACGGGGCGGCCGTGATCGATGCCGACGAACTCGCCCGGCAGGCGGTCGAGCCCGGAACCGAGGGCTTGGAAGAGGTTCGCCGCCAGTTCGGCGAGCAGTATATCGACGGCGAGGGCCGGTTGTTGCGGCGCGAACTGGGCCGGATGGTCTTCGCCGACCGCGGGGCCAAGGCCCGCCTCGAAGCGATCATTCACCCGCACGTGCTGGCCGAGATGAATCGGCTCATCCACGCGTGGGCCAGCCGGCCGATGATCGTGCTGGACGTGCCGCTTCTGTTCGAGGCGGGGATGCAGGGGCTGGCGGACTCGGTGGCCGTGGTGACGATTGACGAGCGCAGCAGGTTTCAGCGGCTGCGCGCGCACGGATTCAGCGAGGAGGAGGTGACGCGCCGCCTCGGCATGCAGTGGCCGCAGGCCCGCAAGCGCGCCCTCGCCGACCACCTGATCGATAATTCGGGCTCCCTTGTGGAGACCCAGCATCAAGTTGACGATTTGATCAAGCAGCTTAAAGGAGTCATACCCCTACCACGATGAACGCCAAGAACGACAACGAACCGCGCGAGGAAGCCCCGACCGAGCAGGCCCCGCGCCGCCGCGGACGCCCGCGCAAGGCCGTGATCGGCCCCCGCCCCGAACTGGTCGAGGAGATGCGTCAGCGCACCCAGCAGCTCGCCAGCCAGGCCGAGAAGACCGCCGCCGAGCGAGCAGCCGCCGAACGGGCGGCCGCCGAACGTATTCGCGAGGACCTGGAGGCCGCCAAGGCCGCCCGCAATCGCGGCAGTTCGTTTGCCGACATGAGCGCCGACCTGCGCGAGCGCCCGGCATACCAGCCGCGCCGGCCCGAGCGCCGGCCTGAGCCGCCGGCCGAATCGGCCGTCCCGGCCGCGCCCGCGACCGAGGAAGCCCCCAAGCCGGCCGCGCCGGTCACGGTGCCGATCGAGGGCGGCATGGACATCGACGAGCTCAAGCACAAGCACATCGGCGAGCTCTACGAAATCGCGCGCGGCCTCGGCATCGAGAACTTCAGTTCGCTGCGCAAGCAGGACCTGATCTTCAAGATCCTGCAGATGAACGCGGAAAAAGAAGGCGGACTGTACGGGGCGGGCGTATTGGAAATCCTCCCCGACGGTTTCGGGTTCCTGCGTTCGAGCGACTACAACTACCTGCCCGGGCCGGATGACATCTACGTGTCGCCGAGCCAGATCCGGCGCTTCAACCTGCGCAAGGGCGACACGATCACGGGCCACATGCGCCCGCCCAAGGACGGCGAGCGTTACTTCGCGCTGCTGAAGGTCGATACGATCAACTTCGAGTCGCCCGAGCGCGCCAAGGACGTGATCCTGTTCGAGAACCTGACGCCGCTGTATCCGGAAGAGCGCATGCAGCTCGAGACGACCGGCGACAACTTCACCGCGCGCGTCATGGACCTCATGACGCCGCTCGGCAAGGGTCAGCGCTCGCTGATCGTCGCGCCGCCGCGCACCGGCAAGACGATGATCCTGCAGAACATCGCAAATGGATTGACGACCAATCATCCCGAGATTTATCTGATTGTGTTGCTGATCGACGAGCGTCCCGAGGAAGTCACCGACATGGAGCGCACCGTCGATGGCGAAGTCGTCAGCTCGACGTTCGACGAGCCCGCCGAGCGCCACACGCAGGTCGCGGAGATGGTCCTCGAGAAGGCGAAGCGGTTGGTCGAGCGCAAGCGCGACGTCGTGATTCTGCTGGACTCGATCACGCGCCTGGCGCGCGCCTACAAC